>CBHFMJ010000073.1:0-9477 GCA_965994715.1 uncultured bacterium
GATCGCGGGCCGATGAGCGGGCTCTGGGAAGTGCTGGTGCAGCACTTCCCGGAGTTCCGCTCGGGGTTCTTGGTCACCGTCCAGCTCGTGGCGGTGTCGTTCGTGATCGCGATCGGCGTGGGGCTGTTCGTGGGCGCCCTCCGCGTGGCGCCCGTCCGATGGGTCCGATGGATCGGCGGACTGTACGTGGAGTTCTTCCGCAACACTCCCTTGCTCGTGCTCCTGACCATCGCCTACCTGGGCCTCCGGCGCGCCGGGATACCGATCGGGCCGTGGGTGGCCGGGACGGCGAGCCTCGGCCTCTACACGGCGGCCTACGTAGCCGAGACGATCCGCTCGGGCGTCTTCGCGGTGGGGAAGGGGCAGATCGACGCGGGGCTCGCGCTCGGGTTCACGCACCGACGGGTGCAGACCCAGATCGTGCTCCCCCAGGCGGTGCGGAGCGTGATCCCCCCTCTGGGCAGCCTGATCATCGCGATGATCAAGAACTCCGCGATCATCGGCGTGGTCTTCGCCCTCGCCGACGACCTCTTGAAGGAAGCTCGGCTGATCGGCTCCGCGACGTTCCAGTACAACGAGGTGTTCTTCTGGGCGGCCGTCGGCTACCTGCTGTTGACGGTCGGCGTGACCTTCGCGGTCCGGGCACTCGAACGACGGCTCGTGGTCAGGCGGTGAGCTGAGGGCGGTGAGCTGAGTGGGCTATCTGTTCGACCCGGAGAACTGGGAGTGGCTCTTCTCGGGGAACAACTTCTGGTTCCTGCTCCGCGGATTCTGGATCAACATCCAGATCGCATCCGTCGCGATGGTGCTCTCGCTCACGATCGGTCTCATGCTCGCGCTGCTCCGGGTCTCCACGCGCCGGGTTCTGAGCAGGGTGGCGGGGCTGTGGGTGGACGTGTGGCGCAACCTGCCGCTGATCTTCACCATCCTGTACTTCTTCCTCGTGATGCCGGAGTCCTGGCGCGACGCCTACGAGCGCGTCGTCCCGGAGTGGTTCCCGACCGCGTTCCAGACGCCGTTCTTCCTGGCCGCGGTGATCGGTCTCACCCTCTACAACTCGGCCGTGCTGGCTGAGATCATGCGGGCGGGCATCGTGTCGCTGGAGCGCGGGCAGGGTGAGGCCGCGGCGTCGCTCGGGCTCCGCCACTGGCAGGCGATGCGGCTCGTCGTGCTGCCCCAGGGGCTGAGGCGGATGGTGCCGGCCACGGTGTCGCAGCTGATCACGCTGACCAAGGACACCACGCTCGTCAGCATCATCGGGATCCAGGAGGTGATGCGTCACGCGCGGATCGTGGTTTCCACCAGCGGCAGCCCGTTCCTGGGAACGGGCGTGGACGCGCCGCTCCTCCAGGTGTTCCTCACGGTCGGGATCATGTTCGTGATCGTGAACCTCGCGCTCTCGCGGCTGTCGCGGCGTCTGGAGCTGCGCGAGCGGCGCCGCACCGGCGTGCAGGTCGAGAAGGTCGAAGGGCTCGAGGACCAGCTCGCCCTCCAGACCGCCCTCCCGAACGAGCGATAGCGGTCTCGTCCGTCAGCCGGTAGCGGTCACCATCGCGCGGAGGTGCTCGAGCTTCTCCGGGTTGCTGACAGCGTGCAGGGACTGCACCTGCCTGTCCACGATGTCGAGCGAGACGGCCGCGATGGCCACATCGTCGTCGTCGAGGAACAACGCGCCGGGCTGGCCGTTGATCTCGGCCAGGCGCATCGCGACGACGCCCAGGCGCTCGCCCTGGGCGGCGCCCGCTTGCAGGAGCCGGGCAACCTTCTCGCGGCCGTGGACCGGCCGAGGGAAGGCGAACGCCTTGCCACCGCCATCGGCGTACGCGACGACGTCAGCCGCCAGCATGCTGACGAGGCCCTCGACGTCCCCCTCCGCGGCCGCCGCGAAGAAGCGGCGGGCGAGCTCATCACGCTCCGCCTTCGAAGCCTCGAACCGAGGCCGTCCCGCCTGCACCTGACGGCGGGCACGGACCGCGAGCTGTCGGCAGTTCTCCTCGCTCTTGCCGACCACCGATGCGATCTCGTCGTAGTCGTACTCGAAGACCTCGCGCAACAGGAACACGGCGCGCTCGACCGGTGTCAGGCTCTCGAGCAGCACGAGGAACCCCATCGAGAGGGAATCGGCGGTCTCCGCGTGACGCTCGGCGTCCGAGGTCTCCTCGGTCAGCAACGGCTCGGGGAGCCACGTCCCCACGTAGGACTCGCGGCGGACCCGCGCGGACCGCAGGTGGTCGATGCACAGGCGCGTGGTCACGGCCGACAGGTAGGACTTCGGTGACTCGACCTCGGTGCCGGCCCCGGTCTCGCGGTGGAACCGCAGGAAGGCTTCCTGGACGATGTCCTCGGCGTCGCTGGCGCTGCCGAGCATCCGGTAGGCGATCGAGAACAGCAGCGGCCGCAGCTCGGCGACGGGGTCGTCCATGCGTGCCTCCAGGGCGGATCGTCTCTCCATCCTCCCACGAGACGAGAGAGGCCCTCCTTCCGTGACATCGCCGCGACTCTTTCTTCGGAGCGATCCGGTGTCACGGGGGTGGTGGCTCTCTCGTCTCGTGTGGTGAAAGGGAGTGATGAGAGATGCAGGCGAAACGAGAGACGGATCAGGAGTGGGTGGGGCCGGATCTCCCGAGCCTCAGCGGCGTCGTGTTCGGCTCGATACTGTTCATGACCGGAGGGATGCTGATGCTGACGGTGATCGGGGCACCACTCGGGATCCTGCTGTTCGCGGCCGGGCTCGGGTGGATGCTGACCCCGAAGGACCGATCGCGATGACGATCACGGCGGCGGCGGCCCGCCGGATCCTGCGACGGCAGGGGATGCCCTCGCGGGAGATCCGCGCTGTCCTGGCGGCGGAGGATCCGGTCGCCGTACACCGCCTCCTCGAGCTCCACCGGGAACGGCTCGAGGAGTCGCTCGATGAGCAGCAGCGGTTGCTGGCGAACATCGATGGGAGGAGGTCTGGTGGACATCGGCGAGCATCGTCGGACGATCTATGTCGAGCCGATCGAGGAGCCTTTCGAAGAGCCCTCTGGGGATCCGGGACACGAGGAACGCCCGATCCCGACGGAGCCCGCCCGCACGCTTGAGCCGAGCTCATGATCACGACGATCGGGAGGTGGGCGAACGCTCCCGACCTCATCGAACCGATCGTGGCCTACCGGGCGTGGCGATACACCGCGAGCGAACGAGCGGTGCACCTCTTCCCCATCACTGTCACCGCATAAGACCTCGGAGAAGAGATCGCGTGGGAGGGCGCGTGGTCGGGTTGGGTACGGGCATCCTGTCCGGCATCCGACGAAAGAACCCACCTGCCTCCGGATGAAGGGTGTTCGTGCGGGTTCTACGCGATGAAGACCCCCGACGCCGTCGCCCGGTTCTCCGTGATGAACGAAGTTCCTCCCGACGCCGACCATACGGACGTGTCGAACGGCGTCGTGTTCGGTCGCGTCGAGCTCGCCGGGAAGGTGATCGAGCACGAGACCGGCTACCGAGCGGAGCGAGCGCGCATCGCCGAACTCATCCCGACGACGACCGATGGCGGGGTGACCCTTTCGATCGCCCGGCGTCTCGGGCTACCGGTGGGGCCCGCTTGGGACACAGGTGCGCTCGTCCGCGAGATGCAGGAGATGGAGGAAGACAGACGGAACCGCCTCCATCTAGGGCTCCGCGACCGCCTGCGACTGAGGCTTCATCGGCGGCACTTCTACGTGATCCCGGGAGGTCTGGACTGAAGTTCTGACCTCCTCGGTGCCGATAGATACCCCATGCTGACCGAGGAGGAGCTCGTCGAGACCGCGTTGCTGCGATACGCGCAGCAGAAGGCGGCCAAGTGGGGCGCCGATCGCTTCCGGGCCGAGTTCCTCCGGCGGGAGCTCGAGGAACGGTGGCTGGTGGCCGCGCGTACGGGCACCACCCCGTACACGGCCCCGGCCGACACCACGACCGTGACCCAGACCGGCTTGTCGGGTCCCGTGGAAGCCGGCGCGCAGGACAACGCCCTCGGCTTCGACCGGACCGAAGCGCGGATGGTACGGCCGGCCTATGCACGACACTCGTCGGTTCCGAGGCCTCCGGCGGAAGAGCCTGTATCCGGCGGGAAGCGTCCGCGTCGCCGCAAGCGCGACCGATCGAAGGACGATCCCGCGTGGTTGATCACGCCCGCGGAGGCGTCGCGGATGTCCGCCGCCAGCCGCCGGCTCTACGGACTCGACGATCCGTCGGATCCGGGGCCACTGAGTTCCGGATAGCGGCTCGGTTCCTTCACGACCGTTCCTTCCCTGTTCCGGTTGCCAGGCTGCCGCGAACGGTCGGAAAGTAGGGGGGTCGAAGGGAGGAGCCGATGAACATCGGTGAGCAGCGGCGGACGATCCACATCGAGCCGATCGAGGAGCCGGAGGACTGGCCGATCGAGGAACCATCGCCCGCCCTCCATCCAGCTCCCGCCGATCCTCAGCCGACCACGCTTCCGAGCTCCGCTCCCTGAGGCGGCTCGATGGACGGCCCGAGCTCCTCGGTGCCCGACGGCATCACTCCGCTCATCGGCTACCGCCTCTGGCGGGTGATCGAAGAGAGGGGCGAGATCGTCCTCTCTCCCTTGAACTTCGAGTCCCGCGACTGGGTCGGAGCGACGTCTGGGTGGGTCTCGTCCGCCTGTGGGGGGTCAGAGCTCTGGGTCTCGCCCGAGGGTGAGCTCGAGTGGCCTGACCGCCACCGAGCGCCCGGCGAGGAGTGCGCGTGCGGCTTCTACGCGATGAAGCAGCTCACGCCCGAGATGCTCCTCGGGGCCTCCAGCCGCCATGCCCATCGGGTGGGGTCGAGGTCGGACGAGCGGTTCGTGCTCGGCAGGGTCCAGCTGGCGGGGAAGATCGTCGAGCACGAGCTCGGCTACCGTGCCGAACGAGCGCGCATCGTCGAGTTGATCCCCATCCGCGGATCCGAGCCCGAGATCCACGCCATCGCGACGCGGCTCGGGGTCGGTGTGTCCCGCGCCATCATCGTGCCTGGAGCCTCCGACCTCCGCGAACGGCTCGATCACGCCCGGGAGGCGTGGACAGCCACCAGGCTGCCGCCCCTCTCGCGGGACGACGGGGTGCTGCCCGTGCTCTTCCTGGTGGTGGGGGTGCTGGCTTGGCTCGCCGCGATCGTCACCGGGTCCACTTCGGACCTGAGCTCCGGACTCAGGCTGGTTTCGTTCGTGTGCTTGGTCCTGCATGCCGCCGTGCGCGCTCGCACGGATCCGAGCAGGGTCCCGAAGTGACGTTTAGCTCGAGCCGATGAGTGCTGGGAGCACGTCGCCGATCGGGTCGCGAAGGACAACATCCGCGAGCTCGTCGAGCGGTGTCTCGCCCTGATTCACGATCACGAGTCGCGCGCCTCGGCGGTGCGCTTCCACCGCGAGCGACGCGGCCGGCTGCACGCTGAGCGACGTCCCGATCGCGAGGAACAGGTCGCAGGCGCTCGACGCCACCACGGCCGTCTCGAGCACCAGCGGGTCGAGCTGCTCGCCGAACGCGATCGTCGCCGACTTCTGGATGCCGCCGCACTCCGTGCAGGCAGGGTCGGGATCGCCGGCCCTCACGCGTTCGAGCTGCTCCTGCATCCGCGTGCGACGGTCACAGGAGAGACACTTCGCGAGCCAGATCGTGCCGTGGAGCTCGAGCACCTTCTCGGAGCCGGCGGCCTGGTGGAGCCCGTCGATGTTCTGGGTCATGAGCGCGAGCACCGAGCCGCGGCGTTCGAGCTCCGCGAGGGCGGCGTGGCCGGCATTCGGCTGCGCGGTCCACGCGGGATGGTCCATGCGCTCCCGCCACGCCCGGACCCTGATCTCCACATCGCGCACGTAGTCCTCGATGTGCACGAGCTTCATCGTCTCGGGCTTCGTGGTCCACACGCCGTTCGGCCCGCGGAAGTCGGGGATGCCGGACTCCGTGCTGATACCGGCGCCGGTGAGCACCGCGATCCTCTCGGCGGCCGCGATGAAGCGCGCGACCCGCTCTGTCGATCCGGGGTCGAACCGGGTGTCCGGTGCGTCCGACACGGGCTTGAGCGTAGCGCTGGGGTTCGATGGTCACTCGAACGGTTGCGGACCCGCCCTGTCAAGCGCCGGCGGAAGGCTGCGTTCGACCCTTCCGGCATCCTGGCCCCGGGCTGATCCTGGGGAGGCCCCCGAGATCGGGCGCTCGGAGCCCCGTCGTCGCCATACGTACGCATCGGTGTTGCCGGCACACGGGATCGATCCGAACGCCATGGTTCATCCATCGCCTCGGCGAGGTCGCGCGGACACCGCGATCGGCTCGGGTGGAGTGTCGGACCCTGCCACGTGACCGGATCGGGTAGCCCGTCCCAAGATCGGGCGATCCGGTCGATCGATGCCTCGCCGGCCGTCCGCTCGCTCTCAGGAACGAACCTCCGAAGCGGGCTACGTACGTAGATCCACTGAGGCTTTCAACAGGGGAGACAGCTCCGGGTAGCACTACCTCGCGCGTGGGCGCGCTAGCCGTTCCAGGAGTCGCCGAGGGGCGGCGTGGTGGGCGTGCTGATCACCCTGGATTGGGGGCGGCTGACCCGCTCGCTCTCCGGCAGGTGGAGGAGGCTCTGCACCCTCCGGATCCCGGGCACCGAGCCGGTGAGGTCGACGACCTCGTTGAACTTCTCACGGTCGTGCAGCTCGCCTCGGAGGTACGCCACGCCGCGCACCACATCGATCACGAGGCCGCCGGTCTCGAGGTCGGAGCGCTCCTCGAGCCGCGTCCTGATCGTCTGCGCGATCGCCGCGTCGCTCTCGTCCTCGGGGAGCGCGACGGCCTCGACCGGACGCGCCTCCGGTGCCTTCTCGACGATCGGCGGTTCGGGCACGGATGCGGACGCGACGCTCTCGACCGGACGCGCCTCCGGTGCCTTCTCGACGGTCGGTGATTCGGGCATCGATACGGGCTCCACGTTCTCGGCGGGACGCGCCTCCGGTGCCTTCTCGACGGTCGGTGATTCGGGCATCGATACGGGCGCCACGTTCTCGGGGAGCGGCGCCAGGTCACGACGGCGCATCGCCCTGCCGGTGAGCGTCTGGATCTGGCCGCGCAGCCGGCTCCGCCTCGCGCTCCCCTTGACCGGGTCGAAGTAGTACGCGACGGCAGCCGCCGCCAAGCTGGTGAGCGCCAGGTTCCGGATCCGCATGATGCCTCCTGGAGTGGGGAAGGGTACCTCCATCCTTGGGCGCCGTGGCCCTGGGTGCAACCGCGCAGGTCGGCCTACAACGGCATCGGTAGGGAGATGGACCCGGACCGCCCTCAGCGGCGGCGGACCAGGGGCGGACCCGCGGCCTCGGCCGCGGCGACGTCGAACGGGATCGCCTCTCCGAGCGAGGCGACGTCGACGATCGGCAAGCTGAACGAGAACGCCGTGCCCACGCCAACTTCCGACTCGACCCAGATGTGTCCCGACATCGCCTCGACCAGGGTCCTCGCGATGTAGAGGCCGAGCCCGGTGCCGGGAAGCCGCTGCTCCGATCCGTCCTTCACCCGGTAGAAGCGGTCGAAGATCCGATCGAGGTGCTCCTGGGCGATGCCCGGCCCCTTGTCCCACACGGAGATCGTGACGTGGCGGCCGTTCCTGATGGCGCCGACCGTGATCGGCAGGTCCGGAGCCGTGTACTTGTCCGCGTTCGAGAGCAGGTTCAACACCACCTGCTCCACCCGGAACGGGTCGGCGAGGACGATCGCAGGCCGCCCGATCTCACCGACGGCGATGCGACGGCCGGGGTGCTGCTCCTGGAACTCCTTCACCAGGCGCCCCAGCACGTGGTCCACAGGCACGGGGTGGAGATCGATGACCAGACCGCCGGCCTCGATCTGCGAGACGTCGAGCATGTCGCTCACCGTCCGTTCCAGCCGCTGCGCCTGACGGAGCATGATCCGGTAGTACTCCTCTCGCCGCTCGGGGGAGTCCTCGACCGTGCCCTCGACGAGACTCATCAGGAACCCTTTCAACGGTGTCAGCGGCGTCCGCAGCTCGTGCGACACCATCGAGACGAAGTCGCGCTTGATCTGCTCGGCGCGGGTCTCCTCGCTCGCGTCGCGCACGACGACGATCCGCGCCGGCGGCGCCTCCTCGTCGTCGCGGATCACGCTCGTCCGCAGGCGCACATCCTTCTTCGTCCCCTCGCTCGTCCGGATCTCCGTGTCCCGCGCCTCGCCGTCCCCGGCCGCGCCGTCGGAGAAGACCGTGTCCCGGTCGAGCCCCAAGAGGTCGTGGCACCGTCGTCCGAGGGCCTCGTCCTCCGAGTAGCCGGCGAGGGCCTTCATCGCCGGGTTCCACGTCGTGATACGACCGAGGGTGTCGACGGTGAACACACCGTCGGACGTGTGCGACACGATCTCCGACAGGCGCGCGCGCTCGAGCGTCTTCCCGAACACCCGGTGGTCCTGCAGCCGGGCTGCGATCTGGTTCGCCAGGCCGTCGAGGAGGAGCCGCTCCGATGCGGACAGCACCTGCGGTCGGTAGACGGCGAGCACGCCTCGCACGTCGCCCTCGTCCCCGACGAGCGCGATCTGCGGCGCGACGCCCGAGTGGACGGCGACGAACGCCTCGAGGGGAGCGGTCGCCGCCTCGTCCACCGTGAGGTAGCGCACGCCCGCGGAGGCGTGGACCGCGACGCTGCTCCCGTCCACGACCACGAGCTCCACGCGGTCGGCGGCCAGGAGCTTCTCGAGGAGACCGAGGAACCCCCCGAAGTCCTCCGAGGACGCGAGCGGCGCGGAGAGGGCGCGGCCCGCCTCGTAGAGGTCACGCATCTGGTCACGCTCGTGGATGCTCTCGACCCACCGCCGGTAGGTCGTGAACGTGAGCGCGACAGGCGCGATCATCAGCACGAGCGCGACGGGCTCCGCCGTCCAAAGGATGGCGCCCAGTATGCCCAGGGCCATGTTGCCGAGCCAGTGCACCACGTTGAGGGAGAGCGGGAGCCGGAAGAGGTCGAGGAACCGCGATCCCTCGACCATGGACACCACGAGCATGATCGCGGTGGCGTTGACCGCGAACGTGATGTACATCGCACCGAGGACGCCGGCCCAGAGGATCGGATCGGTGGGCCCGTCCCCCCACGGGCGGAGGATCGTGAACGCGACCTCGGCGAGCGTGATCCCCACCAGGAATTGCGCGACGTTGTACGCGATCTTGTACGGCTTCCAGCGGTTCAGCGCCTGGCCGACGCCGACGCCGAGCAGGACGGCGACTGTGAGCACCGACGGCGAGACGAGGAGCAGTGCGCCCGCCCAGACGCCGTCGGTGAGCGCGAAGTTCACGGTCTCCGATCCGCGACGCAAGGGGATCGAGCACCGTTCGGTGACGATCGTGAGCCCGGCGATCACGACGACCGCGAGCACGTCCGCGGTGTCCCACCGGACGATGTCAGGGACCCGGATCGCGACGCAGGCGAGGACGAGCAGGGTCGCCGTGACGATCAGGATCTTCACGGCGCGGGGA
>CBHFMJ010000074.1:0-9350 GCA_965994715.1 uncultured bacterium
GACCTCAGGCCGATGGACCTCAGGCCGATGGACCTCAGGCAGGAACTCGAACGTGCGGTCCGAGATCCGGATCTCGTCGCCGCGACGCGCCCCGGCCTTCGCGAGTTGTCGTTCTACGCCTTCCTTGATCAGCTTCCGCTGGAGGGCCACGAGCGCCCGTTCGTCGTCGAGATCCGTCTCGTGCACCCACCGCTCGACGTTGCGCCCGACGACCCGCCACCCTCCGGACTCTCTGGAGATCGTGAACCGCGCGCGGCCGGGACGGAGCACCACGTACGAGGCGCGCGGAGGGAGCTCTGCGGCCCCCTTCCGCGACAACTGCTCGAGCTGCGTGGCAATGAGCTCGAGTCCCTCTCCGGTCACGGCCGACACCGGCAGGCCGTGGATCGCGTCGGCGGCGCGCGCCGGATCCTCGACGAGGTCCACCTTCGTCCCCACCACGAGCGACGGGCGCTCGGCGAGCTCCGGATCGTACGCACGGAGCTCCGCGCGGACGGTCTCCAGGTCGGATCGCGCGTCCGGGGACGAGAGGTCCACGACGAGGACGAGCGCTCGGCATCGGGTGATATGACGGAGGAAGCGGTGCCCCAGCCCCTTGCCCTCGTGGGCGCCCTCGACCAACCCGGGGATGTCGGCGACGACGAACCGATCGTCGCCCGCATCCGCGACACCCAGGTTGGGCGTGAGCGTGGTGAAGGGATAGTCCGCGATCTTCGGCCTGGCGGCGGTCAGCTTCGCGAGCAGCGTCGACTTCCCCGCGTTCGGGAGTCCCACGAGGCCGAGATCGGCCACCGTCCGCAGCTCCACGTGCAAGCGGCGCTCCTCGCCCTCCTCGCCGGCTTCGGCGGTCCTGGGCACGCGGTTCTTGGGACCCGCGAAGCGTGTGTTGCCGCGCCCACCGCGTCCTCCCCTCGCGACCACGGCCTCGGCGCCCTCGCCGACCAGGTCGGCGATCAAGGCCTGCTCGTCGAAGACCACCGTGCCGTCCGGCACGGCAACGACGAGATCCTTGCCGTTCCCACCGTCGCGGCGGGCCCGAGCTCCGGGGGTGCCCGGCTCGGCGCGCAGGTGCGGGTGGTCCGCGAACCACGCGAGGTCGTGCAGGTTGCGGGTCGCGCGGAACACCACGTCGCCGCCACGGCCACCGTCGCCGCCCTCCGGTCCACCCTTCGGCTTGTACGGCTCGCTGCGCATCGCGGCGGACCCGTCACCACCGCGACCGGCGCGCACCTCCACGTCGACCTCGTCCACGAACGTCATGCCGAACAGCCTAGGTGGTCGACCGCGTCCCCAGCCGCGAAGATTGCCGCGTGGTCGAGCCCGTCACCGTCTGGATGGTCCATCTCGGTCTCCGATCCGGGACGAAACCGCCCGAGGTGCGGGGAACGCTCACCCTCGGCGAGGAAGGACTGGAGTTCGTCGAACGCAAGAGCGGGGCGGATGTTCGCTTCGACTACGCCTCGATCCGTCGCGCGAAGCGCCTCCGAGGCTCTCCCGTGCTCCTGCTGGACTGGACGACGGGTGAGGCGGAGCGGAAAACGGCCTTCTATTTCTCGCAGCCGCCTCCGCTGGAACCGGTCCCTCGCTCCGCGACCATCGACCCACGGGGGCCGCTCGGGCCGTTCACGCGGGCGACGCCGTCGAAGCGTCAGGTGGCGAGGATGAACCTCGGGTATCTCCGCTCGACGAGCGTCACGAACAGGCAGGTCGTGAAGGCGTGGGCGGAGGCGGTGTCCGAGCGGATGCGGCGAGCCGGCTAGGCGTCGGCGAGCACGGACGCGTACTTGCGGCCTCGCGACTCGTGGAACTCGATCGTGCCGTCTCGAAGGGCGAACAGCGTGTCGTCCCCGCCCTTGCCGACGCCGTCGCCGGGGTGGATCCGCGTCCCGCGTTGACGCACGATGATCGCGCCGGCGGTGACCGCTTCACCACCGAACGCTTTGACCCCCAGTCGCTTCGAGGTCGAGTCCCGACCGTTCCGGGACGAGCCACCACCCTTCTTGTGTGCCATGATCCGACGAGGCTACCAGCTACTCGGAGGCCGCCGCGGCATCCTTCTTCGTGGCGGCCGCCCGCTTCGCCGGCAGCTTCACCTCGGTGATCTCGAGCATCGTGAGCAGCTGGCGGTGCCCGGCCTTGCGGGCGTAGCCGGACTTGGGCCGGTACTTGAAGACCTTGACCTTCTCGCCCTTCTTCTCGCCCAAGGGCTTGGCGATCACGACCGCCTTCGCGGCCTCGGTCCCGACGTGCGTCTTGCCGTCATCGTCGACGAGGAGCAACGGGTGGAACTCCACCGTCTCCCCGTCGACGACCAGTTTCTCGATCTCGATCACGTCGCCGACCTGCACCCTGTGCTGCTTGCCGCCGGTCTTGATCACCGCATACATGGCTCGTTTCCTCTCTGGCGTCGTTCGGCCGTGGTCGTCAGCTCGCGTCGTAGTTCACGATGATGCCCCGCCCCTCGCACTGGGGGCAGGTCTCCGAGAATGAGTCCACCAGACCGCCGGAGACGCGCTTGCGGGTGATCTGCATGATCCCCAGCGGACCGATCTCGAACACCTGGGACCTCGTCTTGTCGATCGCGAGGGTCTCGCGCATCGTGTCCTCGACCTTCCGCTTGTTCTGCTCCAGGAGCAGATCGATGAAGTCGATCACGATGATGCCGCCGATGTCCCGGAGGCGGAGCTGGCGCGCGACCTCCTTCGCCGCTTCCAGGTTCGTCGTGAGGACCGTCTCCTCGAGGTTCGTCTTGCCGACGGCCTTCCCCGTGTTGACGTCGACGATCGTCATGGCCTCGGTCTGCTCGATGATCAGGTAGCCACCCGACGGTAGCCAGACCTTCCTGTCGAGCGCCTTGTGGATCTGCTCCACGATGCGGTACTCCTCGAACGCGGACAGGGGCCCGCGGTGCAACGTGATCTTCGACGCGAGGTCGGGTGCTACGTCGCGGACGTACTCCATCACCTTGTCGTGGACGCGCTCGGAGTCGGTGACCAGACCTCGGAACTCCTCGTCCGTGAAGAGGTCCCGGACCACGCGGACCGTGAGCTCGGGCTCCTCGTACAGGACGTCGGGCGCCTTGACCTTCTTGGCGGTCCTCTGGATCTGGTCCCAGAGCGCGACCAGGCGCTCGAGGTCGTCGGTGATCTCCTCCTCGGAGGCCCCCTCGGCGGCGGTCCGGACGATCACGCCGTGCGCCTTCGGCTTCACCTTGTTCAGGATCGCCTTCAGCCTCTTGCGCGCCTCGTCCGAGAGCCGGCGGGAGATGCCCGAGACGTCCTGGTCGGGTGCGAGGACGAGGAACCGGCCGGGCAGCGAGATCTGCGCGGTGAGGCGCGCGCCCTTCCCACCCATCGGATCCTTCGTGACCTGCACCATGACGGCCTGCCCGGACTTCAGCACACGCTCGATCCGGGGCGGCCGGCCGCCTTCGAGATCCTCGGGCGAGTAGTTGACCTCACCCGCGTAGAGGACGCCGTTGCGCCCCCGGCCGATGTCGACGAACGCGGCCTCCATCCCGGGCAGCACGTTCTGGATCCTCCCGAGGTAGACGTTGCCCACCATCGAGTGCGACCCGCGGCGGGTGACGTAGTGCTGCACGAGCGTGTTCTCCTCCAGCACCGCGATCTGATCCCGCTCGCCGTGCTCGGTGATCACCATGAGCTTGTCGGTGATCCGCGGCGGCACGATCTGGGGCTCCCGTTGCCGGCGACCACTCCGTCCGCGGAGCGTCCGCGACCGCAGACCACGGGTCGGTCCCCCGGATGCCACCTGCTCCTCGAGCGTCTTCGGTCCACGGGACCGCTCCGGTCGCTCCTGCCGCTCCTGTTCCTGCCTCGCGGGCCGCTCAGGCCCCGCGGGCGCTTCGGCTCCCTCCGCGGCTCCGGAGCGCTTCCGGCCGCGGCCACCACGGCGGCGGCGGCGCTTCGGCGCGTCGGTTCCGTCCTTCGCCTCGCCGCTCGCGGCGGCGACGCCCGCCCCATCTGGCTGCGCGTCGTCGCGCTGGCTCTCGGGGCTCTGCTCGGACTCCTTCTCGGCGGCGCTCCGGCCTCGCCCTCCGCGGGCGCCCTGGCGGCGTGGCTGTCCGTCCTCGGCTCCGTCGTCGGGCTCGGTGCGGGTCCGGGCCGGACGCGCTTCCGCGGCATCGACCGCCGTGTCGTCTCGCGTGGTGGTTCCGCCCCCACCGCGGCTGCGTCCACCTCTGCCGCGACCACCGCGGCTGCGGCGCCGCGGAGCCGGGGCATCGTTCTCGCCGGGAGGCGCGGACGCGCCGTCGTCCGTCTCGTCCGATCCGGGCCTCCGCTTCGCGGGCGCCTCCTCGGTCGCGCCCGTCCTGCTCCTCGGCGGTCGGCTCGCCGGCGTCCGATCGTCCGCTCGCTCGTCCTCGGTCCGCTCGCGGCGTTGCCTCGGCTCGCGAGGCGCTCTCGGCTCGTTCGGCTCCTCCGGTGCGCGCTCGGGGGCCTTGGTGGCCGGCTCACCTGACGGGTAGGTCGGCCGCTGGAAGATCGGGGGGAGGCCGTTCGCAGGCGGCGCCTGACGCGGCGCGGCCTCGGTCTCTCGATCCATGTGTTACTCCCTTCGCTCGGAGCGAGGGGGCGCTCCGGATCCGAGACGAACGGTTGTGGAGGCGCGGTCTTGCGCGATGAGCGTTCCGTCGCCGGCGCAGCGGCGATCGCCGCGCACCGGGATGAAGACCTGCTCGTACAACTGTCGGTCCTGTCCGGGGCCGCGCCGCCTGCCTGGCGATCCCGCTTTCGGGCCGCCGGCGGCGTCGCGCGCCACCTCACTCGCTTTCCCCACCACGAGCGGCGCTTCTGGCTGCCGGCCCTGCTGGGGCACGTCTGTGCATCGAGGATAACAGCCACTCGGCCGATCGGACGCAGCCGTCCCCCGGAAACCGCCTCGCGAGCAGCGCCCGACCCGATGGCCTCCCCCTTCCGAACCAGCCATCCTCGTTGTGAGCTAGTCATTCCGAGCTAAGAAACCACCTATGGAGTCCCCCCGAGGGAACCCCGCAGGTGCGGGATACCGCTGTCCCCCCTCGGATGCCGACACTTCCAGGTGATGGCGCTGCACACCCTCCCCGTGACTCAATCCGTGCGTCCCCAGATCAGGGTGGCCGTCGTCGATGACAATCCTGGCTTCCGGGAGACCCTCGCGTCGTTGCTTGGCACCGAGGAGCTCATCGTGGTGGGTGCCGCGGGCAGCGGCGCCGAAGCCGTGAGCCTCGTGCGCGACACAGAGCCGGATGTGGTCCTGATGGACGTCCGGATGCCGAAGATGAACGGGATCGAAGCCACGCGCCTGCTGAAATCGACCTTCCCCGACGTCGGCGTCGTGGCCCTCACCGGTGTCGAGGATCAGGACGCGGTACGGGAGATGCTCGTCGCGGGCGCCTCCTGCTACGTCCTGAAGGACTCCGACAGCGACGAGATCTTCCACGCGATCAGGCAGGCGGCCGCGGGCGGCGGCGTGATCTCGTCGGTGGTGACCCCCCGCGTGATCGGCGAGCTCACCGAGGCGCTCGAACGCGAGCGTCGCCGCTCCCGTCAGCTCGAGCTCGCCCAGGAGGCGTTGCTGGAACGCGCCGCCCGACGGCATGAGCTCGTGAGCCGTCTCGGCCACGAGCTCCGCACCCCCGTGACCGTGATCCTCGGGATGGCCCAGACCCTGTCGAAGGGAACGGGGACGCACGACCAGCGGGAGGAGATGCTCGCGGCACTCGTGATGCGCGCCCAGGGACTCGCCCGGCTCGTCTCCCGGCTGGAAGGCGTGGTCGAGGCGGGTCTCACCGAATACACCGACGTGATCGACGTCGCCGAGGAGATCGCCCGGATGTCCCCACGCGTCCACGTCGAAGGGCCCGGCCGGCCGATGCTCGCCACCCTCAACCGCGTCGCCGCCCTCCGGATCCTCGAGGAGCTCGTCGAGAACGGTCTCGAGTTCTCCGACGAGCGCGAACCGGTCACCGTGCACATCGGGGAGGCCGATGCCGGCATCGAGGTCCGCGTGGTGGATCGCGGCACCGGCGTCGCCGAGGACGCGTTGGAGCGGATCTTCGAACCGCTCGAGCAGGCCGAGGAGCTCCACACCCGGACCCACCAGGGCGTCGGGCTCGGCCTGACCGTCGCCCGCATGTCCGCTCGGGCGATGGACGGGGACGTGACGCTCGAGGAGACAGGGCCGCACGGCTCGGTGTTCCTGTGGCGCGTCTCCATGGGTCCGTTCTCCGACGTCCCCTGAACGGCGCCGCTGCTTCGAACGGCGCCGCTTCCCTGAACGGCGCCAGTTCCTGAACTTACGAAGGTTCGGAGGCGCTACTTGAACCGGCGCATATGCACGTTCAGCAGGATCCCCACTCCCAAGCAGCTCGCGAGCATGGAGCTCCCTCCGTAGGAGAGGAAAGGAAGCGGGATCCCAGTGATCGGCATGATGCCGATCACCATGCCGATGTTCACGAACATCTGGATCGCGAACATGATCGCGACGCCGGAGGCGAGGAACGTCCCGAACGGATCCTTGGACAGGAACGCGATCCGGATCGACCGCCACAGCAGCAGCGCGTAGAGCGCCAGCACGAACGTCGACCCCAGGAACCCGAACTCCTCCCCCGCCACCGTGAAGATGAAGTCCGTGTGCTGCTCGGGGACGTAGTCCAGCGTCGTCTGGCGTCCGTGGAGGTACCCCTGCCCGAGGAGCCCGCCGCTCCCGACGGCGATCTCGGCCTGGTCCAGGTTGTAGCGGACGTCGGCCGGGGTGTTCTCCCGGTCGAGGAACACGCGCAGTCGGTCGAGCTGGTAGTCCTTCACGACCCCGAGCTGGAACGTGGCGGCGATCAGCACGAGGCAGACGACGACGAGCGCGGCCAAGTGCCGGCCCCGCACCCCAGCCACCAGGAACATCCCGGCCGTGATCGCCACCATCACGATCGACGTCCCGATGTCGGGCTGGATGAAGACGAGCACCAACGGGACCAACGCCACGCCGCACATCCGGATCATGTCCTGGGCGCTCGGGAAGCCGTGCTTCAGCTCGGACAGGCTGGCGGCGAGCATGATGATCAGCCCGATCTTCGCGAACTCCGACGGCGTCACCTGGAAGCCGCCGATCTCGAACCAGCGCTGCGCGCCCGCGGCCGACGAGCCGAGGAAGGGGATGCGAACCAGCAGCAGGGCCACGACCACTCCGGCGTAGACGAACCCGGCGTAGACCTTGAGGAAGCGGTAGTCGAACGTGGCCATCGCGAGGATGAGGATCACGCCGAAGGCGGCGGTCAGTACCTGCTTGTTGACGCGCAGGAACGGATCCAGCCGATCCTGGCGGAGTGTCTGGTTTGTCGCGGAGTAGAGCAGGAAGAAGCCGATGACGATCAGGATCGCCGTCACGAGCAGGAGGAGCCCGTCGATGTGACGGATCGGCCGGCGCTCGTCCGCGTAGACGCGTCCCGCGACGAGGTCCATCAGTCCTCAGCCTCCCCGAGATCGGGCCCCTCGCATGGCGTCCGGTAGATCCTGCTCATGATGTTCCGGACGATCGGCGCTGCGGTCTCCGCCCCGAACCCTCCCTGTTCCACTGTGGCCACGACCACGTACTCCGGATCTTCCGCGGGAACCATGCCCGCGAACCACGACGTGTCCTGGAACGGCGGGCGCTCCGCCGTCCCGGTCTTCCCGGAGACGTCGAGCGGACACTGCGCGAACACCGATCCCGCCGTCCCGCCGGTCGTCGTAACGCCCCGGAGGGCATCGCGGATGTAGTCGAGCTCGCCAGCGGTGTAGTCGACCGGCCGGCACCTGCCGCCGATCCTCTTCGCGACGTCGCCGTCCCCCGCCTCGATCCTCGCCACGAGGTGGGGCCGGCAGAGCCGCCCGCTCGCGAGCGCCGCGTACGCCTGCGCGACCTGCAGCGGCGTCGCCTTCATCTCGCCCGACCCGATCGCGAGCAGGATGTCGATCCCCGGGATCCAGCCGTCCGGATACACCTCGGCATGCTCGGCCACGTACTCATGGTCCGGAACGGTCCCGACCGCCTCCGCGGGGAGGTCGACCTCGGTCCGCCGGCCGAAGCCCCACTGCCGCATCCGGCGCGGGAGCTCCTCCTGGCCGGTGCGGAGATCCCTCTCATAGAACTCGCTCCCCCACGCGTAATACTGCGAGTCGCACGAGACCTTGAGCCCGCCCGCGACCGACAGCGTGCCGCCGCTCAGCCCGCTCCAGTTCTCGAAGACCGTGCCGGATTCGTCGCCCGGATGCACGTACTCGGCCGGGCATCCGTAGTAGCTGCCGAACGAGGCGATGTTCTCCTTCACCGCAGCGAGGGCCACGAACGGCTTGAACGTCGAGCCCGGCGCGTACGTGATCTGGGTAGCGCGGTTCAGCATCGGCGCTTGCTCGCTCTCGAACAGCAGGGATCGCTGGCCCTCCGTGAGCCCACGGACGAACCACGACGGCCGGAACGACGGCCACGACGCCATCGCGGCGATGCCACCCGTTCGAGGATCGAGCACCACGACGGCGCCGGCGTTCGCGACGAGGTTCGTCCCCGAGCTCTCGTCGAAGACCGTCCGTGCGTTCTCGATGCCCGCGAGGAGCTCCTCCTCGGCGATCCTCTGGATGTCGAGATCGAGCGACAGCCGCAGGTCGTGACCGGGTTGGGCGGGCTTCGGATCGAACTCCCGCAGGACCTCGCCGTCGGAGTTCACGAGGAATCGCTCCTCCCCCGGCGACCCGCGCAGCCAGCGCTCGTACGTCGCCTCGAGCCCGGCCTTGCCCACGAGATCCGACGGCCCGTATCCCTCGAACCGCCGCTCGCCGATCTCTTCCGCGTTGATCTGCCCGACCCAACCGACGAGGTGGGCGGCGAGCTGCCCCTGCGGGTACGTGCGGACGCTCTGCTGCACGACCTCGACGCCCTGGAACCGCTCCGGCTCCTCGCGCACCTTGAAGTAGACCTCCTCAGGCACGAACTCCGCGACCGGGACCGGCTGGTAGCTGTAGTAGAGCTTCGAATCGAGCTCCTCGCCGAGCTCCTGCGCGGAGACGCCGAGGATCTCCGAGAGGTGCGCGAGCGTCGCCTCGGCTTCGTCCCCCAGCTCGTCGCGGTTGATGCGGACCTCGAGGCTCTGCCGGTTGTGGACGAGCCGGCGACCGTCGCGATCGAGGATGTCGCCGCGCAATGCGTCGGTCGTCACCGTCCGCAACGAGTTGTCGCGTGCGTCCCGTTCGTGCTGGGGTCCCGCCAGGACCTGGAGGAACCACAGGCGCGTCGAGAGGGCCACGAACATGAACGCCACGACGAACGCGAGGATCCTCAACCGGGAGCCCGCACGTTCCATCTAGAAGCGCACCACC
>CBHFMJ010000075.1:0-9273 GCA_965994715.1 uncultured bacterium
TCTTAACCTGTGGGAGGTCCGCTGGAAGTCTCGGAAACCGTGTGGTCAGGGAGTTCTTAGAACACCTCAACTGACCGACCGACCCACCAACTCAGGGGTGTTCTCAGAAAGAGGCGCTCCGACATCTCAAGACCCCTTGAAGACGGGTGTGTCCTCTTCTCGTAGTGCACTCGTGACGTCACGTCGTCCTCCGAAGCGTCAAGGTCTGGAACTGACGGGCGAGGGGAGTTTCGTCGAGATCCGAACCTGCGGGGCCTGGCGCAGGGAGTTGTGCACCGTGCAGCGATCCACGACGCGCATCAGCGTTGGGATCTTCGACTCGGGGAGCCCGTCGGGGATCGAGAGCTGTACGTCGATCGACGCCACCCTGGATGGAGCGTCCTTGGCGTACGTATAGGTCGCGTGGACACCGAGTCCCTCGGTCGGTATGTCGTGGCGGACCAGGAAACGTTCCGCGAAGAAGCCGACACAGCCGGCGAGGGAGGCCACGAAGAGTTCGCTGGGTGTCGGGCCCATGTCGCCGCCGCCATCCTCAGCGGGCTGATCGATGGTGATGTGATGGCCGCGAACGCTGATCGTGAAGCGATCGCCTTGCTCGTGTCGTACGAAGATGTCGCTCATCGGTGCCTCTCCGGCCCAGGGGCCTTGTCTCATGTGTGCCGGTCACGCTAGGGACAGGAACAACCGCTCCAGCTCATCCAGGCTGCGGTCCGAGTCAGGTTTCGCGAGGCACTCGCGCAACCCGGACGCGATGATGGCGAAGCCTGCCTTGTCCAACGCTCGAGAGGCCGCGGCCACCTGCATCACGACATCCCGGCAGTCCCGGCCTTCCTCCAACATGCGGATCACGCCGGCGATCTGCCCCTCGACGCGCCGCAGCCGACGTACGGTCGATGCGACGTCGACGGGGTCGAGCCCCAACGTGGCTCCCGCAGAAGCCGTTCCAGCTGCCCTCATGCCAGCACCCCTTGCTCCAGTGCGCCCATCGCGGCTGCGAGGGCGCGCCCGACCTCGTGGGCGATCGGCTCCAGTGTTTCGTTGCCTGTGAACTCCGCGAGCACTGCGGGGTTGATCGCCTCGACGATAGAGCCGTCCGCCGTTTCGCGGACGACGACGTTGCAGGGCAGGAGCAGTCCGATCGACGGCTCGATCTCCATAGCTCGATGGGCGAGCCTCGGGTTGCACGCGCCGAGGATGACTTGGCTCGGCACGTCGACATCCAGTTTCGCCTTCATCGTGGCACGCACGTCGATCTCGGTGAGCACCCCGAAGCCCTGCTCGCCGAGCGCCGCGCGGACGGCGTCTACAGCATCATCGAACGGCCGATCGAGACGCAGCGTGGTTCCGTAGGTGGTCACGACACGGCACCCCGCGATCGGGTTTGTTCGGCCCTGGCGACCTGTCGGTGCACGTCGGCCATGTCGAGCGCGCCGACGGCCTCGATGAGCTGGTCATGACCAGGGCCCGGGAGCGCCCCGGCCTGCTTGAACACGGGTACACCTTCACGGAACGCCATCAACGTCGGGATCGAGCGGATCTGGAACTCGGACGCGAGTCCTTGCTCAGCCTCCGTGTCGACCTTGCCGAAGACGACGTCGGGGTGCCGCCGGGATGCCTCCTCGAAGACTGAGCCGAAGCGCTTGCAGGGCCCGCACCACTCGGCCCAGAAGTCGATCAGAACGATCCCATCGCCGGAGACCGTCTCCTCGAACGTGTCAGCAGTCAGATCGATCGTAGCCATCCGGATGTGTCCTCTCCGATCGGGGCCTAATACCGGGGGGGGTATACACGAAGACTACCACGTCCGCCGGTCACACGGCACCCCCCCTCGCGGCCGGCGGCGGTTCACTCCGGTGAAGTTCCACTCCACGCGGCGTGGGACCAAGCGGTCCTACCGTTCCGCATCCTGTTCCATCGCGGTCAGACGCGTGTAGTAGTCGGAGATCTCCCGGAGATGCGCAAGCGCGATCTTCCCCGTGATGATCTCGTCATCGTGGGTTACGTCGGTGGCCGAGTCTTGGCTGCCGTGCTCGAGCTCGACGGCGAGTCCCATCCGGAATTGCTCAAGGTCTACGTCGCCAGCCGCCCAATCGATGCCGATCCGCTCCCCGATCGCCCGAGCCTCTTCCCGTGTGAACTGCCTCGTGGTCACTTCACACCTCCCTCGCACCTCGCGCGTCGATCATGACCCGGCCCCGCCGAATGGGTTCGACTCGCACTCATCTCCGGTCCACCATGTTGGGGCTCAGTCGAGATCCAAAGCCTGGATCGATCCGTTCAGGAGCGGGGCGCCGTGCAGATCCTGCACGTGCCGATCCGCATCCTCGACCGCGCGCAGCAGCTCTCGTCGCCCGGTCGGTGACGCGGCTGAGCGGCGGACGAAGACGGTTCCACCGTCATCGGGAACCGTGATGCAGGCGGGGGCATCCTCATCGCAGTCGAGGTCCACGACGGCGACCTCGGCGCTCTCTCGCAGGTTGCATCGGATCCCGTGCAGACGGGGGCAGTCCCTCGCCGCACCCGGTCCCGGGCAGGCGTTCGTGTCGTATCCCGCCAACTCGAGCGACGCGGTCCAGAAGTCCCGCGTCTCGGCGTCATCGGACACGAACAGCACTCGGCCGGTATGCCGCATCCCGCTCACCTCCCGTGGGTCGTCGTGATCGTTGCCCTCCGAAGTCTCGCCCCCGAGCCGGATCCAGCCAGGGCCAGATGGCTCGGGGACTACGGGACCTTCGCCCCGGTCGAAGCTGCGGGCCGTTCGGCCCACTCTTCGGGGGCCCCGAAGCCCTTCCTGTCTCTTTCAGTGCGATCTAGCGTGGAGAGCGAGAGGAGACCGACGATGGCGCGGACGTTGGACCGTTGGAAGGAGTTCCGTCCATGCCCTCAGTGCGCGTATGACTTCGCCACGGGAGAAGGTGAGCGTGCCTGCGCCTGGAGTGAGTGCCCGTACGTTCCGGAGGAACTGAACGTGTTCTGCGACTCTTGCAGGTTCGACTTCGTCACGATGGAGGGGAACCCGCCCTGCGCAGATCCCATGACGTGTGAACACGGTGAGGAAGCGCGGTCGCACGTCGAGAACGTACGCGAATGGACGAGGCTTCGCGGCATCGTGACGCCTTAGGGCGGTCGCGCAGACTCTGGCTGCGACCCGAGATCGAGGCATTGGCACGCAAGACCGGACGGATCAAGCAGGAAGGAAGTAGCCACTGAGGCGAGCGCCCGGTTCTCC
This sequence comes from uncultured bacterium, assembly GCA_965994715.1. Classification (GTDB taxonomy): domain Bacteria; phylum Actinomycetota; class UBA4738; order UBA4738; family HRBIN12; genus JAJNBA01. The sequence continues at coordinate 3,230 of CBHFMJ010000075.1, forward strand.
TCCGCCCCGAATCCCCACGTTCGTTGGTTGCGGCACCATGGCCTGACGTGTAGATCGAGTGTGCCCGCGCACTCGTTCAGGCAGATGCAGGAGTCAGCGCCGCGCCGTCCGACAGCGCCGAGAACGTGGCGATGGGCTTCGTCACCCCTCTCGCATCGGATCCACCCCAGATCAGCATCTGGGCCCCGGACCACACGGCGACCGCATCGACCCGTGCCCGCAGCGGCGCCTTCGGCAGAGCCGACCAGACGTTCTTGACCGGGTCGTATGTCTCACCATGCGACGGGATCGACCCTCCCGCACCGATGCCACCCCATACGATGAGCTGATCGCCGGTCCAGCTGGAGACGAACCAGGTCCGTGGGAACTCCATCGGAGCGAGCCACCGCCACTTGTTCGTGGATGGGTCGTACGCGACCCCCCGAGCGATCGGTTCAGCACGCCCGGATCGTGTCCCCCCGAGCACCAGCATCTCCGTGCCGTCCCACACCGCCGAGTACGTCACGGTGTAGTAGCCACCCCCACGGCGGACCGGCATCGCTGGGAGCTTCCGCCAGGTTCGAGTCGTCGGATTGTACGCAGCGGCGTCCGCGAAGTGGACGCTCTTCGGAGTGGACGAAGGATCGCCCGGAGACTGTTCGTACCCCTCGCCGCCCGCGATGATCATCTCGCGGCCGGTCCACACTCCGGCAGCGTGCCGACCCGCCAGCGGCGACGGCGGAAGCATCCGCCAGGAGTTCGTCGCAGGTGCGTACGCTGCTCCATCGGCGAGCTCCTGATCGCAGCAGCCACCGCCCCAGCCGATCATCTGCCTGCCCGTCCACACGACGACGGACGGCCCGCCAGCGCCGGCAGGCGGCTTCGGGAGCTTTCGCCATCTGTCCGTCTCGGGCTTATAGGCCGCGTTCGAGATGCCCCACAGGAGGAGCTCCTCACCCGTCCAGACGGCCCTCTCTACTCCCTCGAAGCACCCTTCCCGCGTCGGAACGCGCGACACCATCCGCCACACGTCCTCGGAGGGGTTGTACGCGTAGAGCGTCTCCGCGCAGTTGGCCTTCGGATCGCTGTGCGTTACGACCACCAGCATCTCCCTCCCGTCCCAGACCGCGGCCGCAGGCGGCCAATAGTCGTGGAGCGGTGAGCCGGCGAGGCGACGCCAGGACGCTGGGGTCGGCGCCGGGGTCGGGCTGACCGACCGAGAAGGGGTCGGCGAGATGGAGGGAGAGCCGCTCGGCGATCCGGGGGAGGTGCTCAGCCGTTGGGCGCAGCCGGTGAACCCCACGAGCGCGACCGCCAGGAGCGCAGCGACCCCAACGTGGCGCGACCGCACTCGCTGCAGGTGACGACCGACCATCTCGACCCGCCTCCTTCACAAGCCTTCTCTGGCCAGCTTGGCTGTGGCGATAGCTGGGTTTGGGTGTCGTCCGTCCCGGCACCCACGGGACCAAAGGGTCATAGGAGGCGCCCTCGGGGGCGCCTCGAGCAGACGCAGTTCGTCCCTCACCCTCGAGGACTTCCAGGCCCTGTGGTCCTGGCGTTCTGCGCGGGAGGCTTCTCTCGGGGTGACGAGGCGTGAGACGGACTCTCGGGTCATGGACCCTTCGGTGGATCGTCTCGGTCAGGATCGAGCAGACGTGATGGGCGGGATAGCTCGCCGATATCCGCTGGGAACCAGTCTCATCGTTGCCATCCCTTGGGCGATCTGGCACGCGCCCCTCTTCTGGCTCGATACCGGGATGCGCGGCTTCCAGCCTTTGATGGTCCCTGGATTCCTCGTGGGGCTGGCGGCAGGTTCGATCGTGCTTACTTGGTTGGTCGAGGGCTCAGCCTCGATCCTGGTCGTCGCCTTGTGCCACACGATGCTGAACATCGGCACGGCCACCGATGCAGCGCCAGACGCGTTGGCGGCCGTTACCTCCATGCTGATCATCGTCTGGGCAGCGCTCATCGTGCATCGCTGGCGCGTCGGGAGCATGGCCAGCGCAACGACCTCCGACCTCGATATTCAGGTGTGATCGGACCAGAAAGCCCGGCTGCGTGGGGACGGTTGGCACTGGGTCGGCCGGCCCCTCCCCGCGAAGCTCCAGGCGGGGGAATGGGGATGACGAAGCGCGCTCTCGTGGTCACGACCGACCTCGACGTGGCGGGGATCTGGATGGCGTGGCTCCGCGCCGAGGGGTTCATGACGACGGGGTGCGCGGGACCTGATCTGACGTTCGGCTGCCCCGCACGACGCGGGGCAGCGTGCCTCTGCCGCGACGTCGCGGATGTGACCGTGGTGGATCTCGAGAGCGACATCCACCGTCGGTGCGGAACCGAGGGAGCCGAGGACTCCATCGTGATACGGCCGAGCAGATCCCCGTCGGTGGCCGAACGAGTCGATTTCAGAGTTCGCGTGGAGGCGGCGGTCCGTCCAGAGGCGACTCGCCGAGCCCAGTAGGTACGTCGGTCCCCATCGCCACGCTACGGAAGTCTCACGTACCCGTGTTTCATCTTCCAGAGGAAGTACTTCTCGAAGGCGATCTTCGCCGCGTGGTTCTGTGGGCCGGGGATCATCACTCCGTGTTTGCGCGGCGGCAGCATCTTGTCGGCGAGGATCGCAACCCCGTTGTTGCCGGCGTCCATGATGCACACGGCCGGGATGTCGCCGAACGCCTCTTCTCTCGTCGGCTCCTCACCCCGGATCTGCGACACGATGTTCGTCGCCGCGACGTGGGCCATCGTTTCGGCCGGGAACCCGGTCTTGGGAACACCGACCGCGTTCGCGGTCTGCCACGGCGCATTGACCGCAGCCGCGATCCCCACCGCATAGACGTTCGGATAGCCGAGCGTCTGGTAGGTGTCCTTCACGTCGATGAACCCCTTCGCGTTGCCGAGCCCGCTGGCCGTGACGACCTCGGCCCCGACGAACGGCGGAACGATCATCGCGTAGGCGAATGGGAGCTTCTTGCCATCGGTGAGGCGGATCTCGCGCGGCACGATCTCCTCCCTCGCGACATCGAAGATCCCCTCGATCCCGGTGTGCTTGAAGAACATCCCGAGCATCTTCTCGCCGCCCGGGAGCCCTCCGATCCCGAAGTGGCCCGGGAAGGGCTCGGCGCTCACGTAGGAAACCGGCACCTTCAGTCTCTGCTTCTTCAGGTGGTAGGCGACGTTGAACACGAACTCGTACGCCGCGCCGAAGCAGGCCGCGCCCTGGGTCGCGCCGACGACGACCGGGCCCGGATGGTTGACGAAGCGCGCCCAACCCTCCGCCGCGTCGACCGCGCCGTCGAGCGATGTGATCGAGTACGCGTTCCCGCTGGGTCCCAGACCGGGGATCACCTCGAAGTCGTTCAGATACCCCGTCGCGATCACGAGGTAGTCGAACGCGTACTCGCCGTGCGAGGTCGCGACCTTCATCGCCGTCGGATCGATCGATGTCGCTTCGCCGTGGACGAACTCGACAGCGTGGGACTCGAAGGTCCTGGCCAGCGGGAACACCACGTCCTTCACCTTCCGCCTGCCGAACGGGATCCAGATGAACGAGGGGTTGAACTGGAAACGGTCGGACTTCGAGACGACCGTGACGTCGACCTCGTCGCCCAGATGCTGCTTGACGCTGAGGGCGGCGGTCAGCCCAGCGAAGTTCCCCCCAAGCACGAGCACCTTCGGTGTCATCCCAACCCTCCCGTCTCCGACCCCGGATCCACCTTCTCGATGTCCACCATCATCCCAAGTTCCACGTCTGAAGCCCTCAGATCACCTCGACGTGGACATCACCACCACGTCTCGGTCCCGAGCTCGTGGCGGTAGATCAGGTGTTCCCCTCGTACGACTGAGCGCGCGATCAGGTGCTCTCGGTCTGTCTCGTGAGTTCCTCGCTTCGCTCCCAGAGTCGGCCTTGAAGCTCCACGCTCTTCGCGGATGCCGGCAGGTCGATCTCCTTCCCCTCTCGGTAGAACCGTCCCGTCTTGCCGGCGAACTCGGGGGACGTGGCCAGGTCTGCGACCGCCCTTCCCGCATCCTCGGGAGACCGGCCTCTCAGGCGCAGGATGAACCGGAGAGGTGCCGGTGCCTCGTGCATGAGGTTCGTGCGCACCAGTCCAGGATGCACGGCGTTGACGGTGATCCCCGTGCCTTCGAGACGGCGCGCCAGCTCGACTGTGAACATCAGCTCGGCCGCCTTCGACGCACCGAAGACCGTGAGGGCTCGATACCGGCGCTCGGCCTGCAGGTCGTCGAAGTCGATCTTCGTGGTGGCGTGAGCCGAGACGTCCAGGATCCGCCCCGAACCGCTTCGCCGCAGCTGGTCGAGCAAGAGGTTGACCAAGAGGAAGGACGCGAGGTAGTTCAGGGCGAAGGTCATCTCGAGGCCGTCGGCCGTCACGTTGCGCCTGCGGAAGAAAGCGCCGGCGCAATTGACCAGCACGTCGAGTCGATCGTGGTCGCCTCGGAATGCCTCCACGAGTGCACGGACCGATACCTGTGAGGAGAGATCCGCGACGAGCACCTAGAGCCGGTCGTTCCCGGTGGCCTCCGTTATCTCGTGGGCGGTCGCCTCGCCCTTCGCTGCATCACGGGCCACGAGAACGGTCGTCGTTCCCTTCGCAGCCAGCTGGTGGGCCGTCGCCCTTCCGATCCCTGCCGTCGCGCCGGTGATCAGATAGATCCGATCGGAAGCCCGATCGTTCATCGCATGACGGAGATGTTGAAGGTCCCGGTGCCCAGCGCTCCCCAGAGACGGAGCCACAGCGGCAGGTACATCTCGGTCCCGCGGGCGGTGGTGATGTCGCCGAGATCGATGACGTCCTTCCAGCCGAACGAGCGCAAGATCTCCGTCACGCGCGCCTTGGCCTGCTCGTCGTTCCCGCTGACGAAGACACTGTGATCGCCGGCGGCGAGGAGCGAGGGATCGGCCATCACGAATGCGTTCATCGTATTGAGGGCCTTGACCACGCGAACGGTTGGGAACGCGAGCTGGATCTGTTCGCCGAGCGAGTCAGTGTTCGAGACGAACAGCGATGGCGGCATGCCGCCCGACAGGTCCAGCGGGTTCGCGATGTCGATAAGGATCTTGCTGTCGACGTTCCCACCGCCCGCGGCGCGGAGGGCCTCGAGCGAACCGGCGCCGTTGGTGGCGTTCACCAGGAGCTCGCCGGCGGCCGCCGCGTGGGCGAACGTCCCGAGCCCGATCTCCGTGTGCTTCCCTCTCCACGACGCGAACGGCTCATTGCCCATCGCGTCTGGCCCGGTTCGCGCCAGGAGCGAATCCACATCCCGGGTGCCGATCGTGACGTCGTGCCCGAGCTCTGCCAGCCGCGAGCCGATGACGCGCCCCACCGTGCCGGTTCCAAGGACCCCGAACTTCATAGAGAACCCCTCCCGCGATACAGACTTGTCTACAGAGGGCTGCATGGTAAAGACCGGTCTGTATCATCGTCAACATGGGGCGAGAGGAGGAGGCGATCACGCAGACGGGGAGGGAGGCAGCCTCGGCTGCCCGGGAGCGGATCCTCGAGACCGCGGAGCGCCTGTTCTATCGAGATGGGTACCGGGCGGTCGGCGTGGACACGATCGTGGCCGAGTCGGGCGTGGCGAAGATGACCTTGTACCGGCACTTCCCATCGAAGGACGCCCTGCTCGCCGCCTACCTCGAGCGAACGAACGACCAGCTGCCCGCCTGGATGGAGGGCCTGATCGCGCCCCACCGAGACCCGCGGGTCGCACTCGAGGCCGTCTTCGACGGGATCGCGAAGCTCGCCTCGAGCCCCGAGTGCTCGGGGTGCGCGTTCGTCGCGGCCGCAGGCGAGTTCCCCGAGCGCGACCACCCCGGTCATGAGGCGGCCGTGGCGCACAAGAGGGCGGTCGTGGATCGCCTCCGGGAGCTGGCCGAACGAGCGGGAGCGCGGGACGCGAGCGCGCTCGCCGAGGAGCTGCTGTTGATCATGGACGGCGCCTGGAGTGCCGCCCGCGTGTTCGGCCCGGGGAGCCACGGGCGACGAGCCTCGCGGGCCGCGAAGGACCTGATCGCCGCTCACGTCTGAGAGAGGAGCTCACCGCGA
>CBHFMJ010000076.1:0-9168 GCA_965994715.1 uncultured bacterium
GTTCCTCCTCGTTCGGCCGAAAGCAGGCTGAATCATCGTTCAAGAAGAGCGGTGCCTGCAAGTCGCCGCACGTTCCCCTGAACAGGAACGATGGGATTGAACGGAAGTTAGGTTTCTCGCAGCTCCCGGAGCTACGAGACCGGGATCGTCTTGTCCGGGTCGACGAACGGCATCGGTGCCACGGTGGCGGTCCGGGTGCCCCACTCGGTCTCGACCGACACCGTGGTGCCCGTCGATGACCGCTCGGTGGGGAGCCAGCAGTAGCCGATGTTCTTGCCGAGCCTCGGCGAGTGGATCGCCGACGTCACCTTGCCGATCCGCTCGCCGTCGTCGAAGGCGGGCCACTTCACGTTGTTCAGCGCCGGGAACGGCGGGCCGTCGAACTCCACGCCGTTGATCCGCTGCGTCACGCCCTCGTCGCGGATCCTGCGGAGCGCACCGATGGAGATCGAAGCGTCGTCCGAGAGGTCCCATGCGACGAGCCGATCCATCCCCAGCTCGAGCGGGTTGTTCTCGTACGTCATGTCGGCACCCCAGTTGAAGATTGCGCCCTCGATCCTCCGGATGTCGCTCGGGCCCGTGGGGACGACGCCGAACTCCTGACCCGCTTCCATGATCGCCTCGAAGACCTCCGTGCCCTTGCTCGTGTCGGTCAGGTAGACCTCGTAGCCGATCTCCGACGTCCATCCGGTGCGCGTGACCACGACGGGAGCGTCGGCGATCTTCGCCTCGGTCCAGAAGTAGTACTTCAGGTCGAGGATCTCCGGGCCGAGGAGCTTCGCCATCAGGTCCTTCGACTTCGGCCCCTGGACCTGCAGCGGTGCGACGTCGGCCTCGCGGATCGTCACATCGAGCTCGGGGTACGCGTTCTTGAGGCCCCGCGCGAACAGCAGGGCATCCGAGGACGCGAGCGCGAACCAGAACGTGTTCTCGTCCATGCGGGTCAGGACCGGGTCGTTCACGATGCCGCCGTCGCTGTCGCAGATCAGCACGTACTTGCCCTGACCCACCGCGCACTTCGAGAGGTCGCGCGGCGTGAGGAGCTGCGCGAACCGGAAGCCGTCCGGCCCGGAGATCTCGAGGCAGCGCTCGACCGAGACGTCCCAGACCGTGACCCCGTGCAACAGCGCGTCGAACTCCGCCTCGAACGTGTCGAAGCGGATCGGGAAGTACATGTGGTTGTAGACGGTGAAGCCCTTCGGGCCGTACCGCTGCGTCGCCTCGTAGTACGGGGTCCGGCGATTGCGGGCTCCGCGCTGCACGAGGCTCATGTCGAAGGGCTGGGTCATCGTGGTGGCTCCTCTCGAAGGGCGGGCCGCCTGCTCGTCGCCGGCGGTCGCGTCTGCGCAATCCCGTCCGTGGGATGCCTCGGTATCGTCCGAGGGCCGCCAGAGCGAGGCAACCAGGCGGGGTGACCGGAAGTCAGCTCGCGCCGGAACGCTCGTAGACCGGGACACCCTCGACGAACGTGGCGTCGACACGGGCGTCCGCGATCTCGTCGACCGGATGGGCGAACAGGTCGCGGTCCACCACGACGAGGTCGGCGAACTTGCCCACCTCGATCGAGCCGGTGGTCTCATCGAGGTGATTCACGTACGCCGAGCCCATCGTGAACGCCGCGAGCGCGGTGGCGAGGTCGAGGCGCTCGTCCGGGAGGAAGACGTCGGCGTTCCCGTTCCCGTAGAGGTAGGAGGCGGGCATCACACGGTTCACCGCGACGTGGATCTCCTCGAGGGGATCGGGGCTCGAGACCGACCAGTCGCTCCCCATGGCCAGGCCGGCACCGGAGCGGACCAGGGAACCGAAGGGGTACTGCCACCGCCAGCGGGGCTCCCCCAAGAACGGGATCGTCAAGTCGTCCATCTGTCCTTCGTGCGCCGCCCACAGGGGCTGGGCGTTCGCGACCGCCCCCAGGCGCCGGAACCGCGGGACGTCGTCGGGGTGGATTACCTGCAGGTGGGCGAGGTGGTGGCGGTGGTCGCTCGGGCCGTTCGCGTCCAACGCGGCCTCGACCGCGTCGAGCGATTCCCGCACGGCGCGCTCGGCCAGCGCGTGGAAGTGGACCTGGAAGCCGAGTCGATCCAACGCGGTCACGTAGCCCTTCAGCGCTTCGGGTTCCACGAAGGAGATCCCGCGCTCGTCCGTGACGTTGCCGTCCGCGTCGAGGTACGGCTCGAGGACGGCGGCCGTGAACGTCTCGCATACCCCGTCCTGCATGATCTTCACGCTCGTCGCGGCGAAGCGACCCTCGCGGCCACGCGCGCGGAGGTCGACGAGCTGGTCGATCTGCTCCTCGCCTCGTTCGCGGTCCCACCAGAGCGCCCCGATCACGCGGGCAGTGAGCGCCCCGCTCTCTCCTGCCCGGACGTAGGCGGCGTAGTTGTCCAACCAGAACCGGTCGGACACGATCGCGTCCTGCCACGCGGTGATCCCGAGGGAGTGGAGGTAGCGCTGCCCCTCCAAGAGGCCTTCGTAGACGTCGTCCGGCGTGGCGGCCGGCGCCAGGCGGCCGACGAGATCGGCGGCCCCCTCGTGGAGCGTGCCGCTGGGCTCGCCTGAGGGGTCCCGCTCGATCCGGCCGTCGGCCGGATCGGGCGTCTCCGCCGTGACGCCGGCGAGCTCCAGTGCCCTGCTATTGACCCAGGTGCTGTGACCGTCCCGGTTCGGCAGGAACACGATCCGGTCGGGCACGATCGCATCGAGGAGGTCCTTGGGCGGGGTGCCGCCGGGGAACACGTCCATCGACCAGCCGCCGCCGAGGATCCACTCGCGGTCCGGGTAGGTCTCCGCGTACGAGCGGACCGCCTCGATGTACCCGTCGCGAGTATGGAGGTCGTGCAGATCGCACTGCAAGCGATCGACCCCGCCGCTCACCGGGTGGACGTGGGCATCCTGGAACCCGGGGAGCAGCATGCGCCCGCGGAGGTCCACGACCTCCGCAGTGGGGCCGAGCTCGCTGCGGACGTCTCCGTCGCTGCCGACGGCGACGATCCGGCCGTCCCGGACGCCGACCGCGCTCGCCCGGGTACGAGCCGCATCCACGGTGTAGACGAAGCCGTTCACGAAGGCGAGGTCGGCCGAGCTCATCGGCGGAGCATAGCGGTCACGCGAGCGCGACGAGGTCGAGGAGATCCGCGCTCCAGTAGTCAAGACCTCCGTCGGGCATCAACAGGACGCGCTCCGGGGCAAGGGCTTCGACGAACTCGGTGTCGTGGCTCACGATCACCATCGCTCCCGGCCAGTCGCGGAGGGCCTGCGCGATCGCGGTTCGGGACGGTGGGTCGAGGTTGTTCGTCGGTTCGTCCAGGAGCAAGAGGTTCTTCCGACCGGCCACGAGCTGGGCCAGCGCCAGCTTCGTCTTCTCGCCGCCGGACAGGGTCCCGGCGTCCTGGAACGCTCGCTCCCCCGGGAGACCGAACATCCCCAGGAGGGCACGGAGCGACTGGTCGTCGGCGGGCGATGCCTGGTGCATGTGGCTCAGCACGGTCTTCCCCTCGTGGATCCCCTCGTGCTCCTGGGCGTAGTAGCCGAGTTGGACGCCGTGGCCCAGGCGGAACGTCCCTGCGTCGGCGCGGGTCTCCCCCGCGAGGATCCTGAGGAGGCTGGTCTTCCCGGCCCCGTTGAGGCCCATCACGAGGAGCCGTTCGCCTCGCTCCACGTCGAACGAGACGTCCTCGAAGACGGCGGGGCCGCCGTAGCCCTTCGTGAGGTCGTCGACCGCGAGCATCGTACGACCGGAGTGCGGAGGCTCGGGGAACCGGAACCGGACGCCTCGCTCGCGGGTGGGTGCGGCGACCTTCCTCGCCTGCAGCCGCGCGACCCGGGTGTCGAGCGTCTTGGCCTTCCGCGCCCGCTTCGCCGTCTGGCCGCGCATCGAATCGGCGAGCGTCTTCAGTCGCTTGATCTCGGTCTCCTGGCGAGAGGCGAGCGCGGTGAGGCGCTTCTCGTCGCGGGCCCTCGCTTCCCGATATTGCGTGTAGGTGCCGCGGTACTCGACGACGCCGTCGCGATCCAGATGGAGGATCCGGGTGATCGAGGCGTCGAGCAGCGCGATGTCGTGACTCACGACGAGGAGCGCTCCCCGATAGCCCGCGAGGAACCGCATCAGCCAGCCCTTGGCGTCGGCGTCGAGGTGGTTCGTCGGCTCGTCCAGCAGGAGGAGGTCGGAACCGCCGAAGAGGATGCGGGCGAGCTCGAGCCGGCGTCGCTCACCACCCGAGAGGGCGCCCACCGGCAGGCCGAGCCGATCCTGGGACAGCCCGAGACCGGCGACGATCGTGCGGGCGTCCGACTCGGCCCGGTACCCGCCGAGCCGTTCGTATTCTTCCTCGAGGCGGGCGAAGCGCGCGACCCGGTCCTCGGACGCATGCTCCTCCAGCCGGAGCCGCGCCTTCTCCACCCCGCGCTGGAGCTCGACGAGGCCGCGGGCGGCCAGGAGGTACTCGATCCCGCTCGTCGCGTCGTCCGATCGGTCCTGCCGTGGATCCTGCCGGAGGTAGCCGAGCGCCCCGCGACGTTCCACCGTGCCCGCGGACGGGGGCATCTCGCCCGCGAAGACCTTGAGGGTGCTCGTCTTGCCGGCCCCGTTCCGGCCGACGACGCCCACCTTGTCCCCGCTCGCGACGGCGAGGTCGAGGTCGCGCACGACGGTGAGACCGCCGGCGTCGACGGAGAGGCCGCGGACGTCGAGGGCGTTCATCGGGATGCTCCTGGGGATCGAGGGTGTCGGGTCGCGGGCGGGACGGGCATCGGGTTCCTCCTTTGGGGTGACGTCCTGGGTCCGGACGTGTTGCGACGCGGGCTCGATGGATCCGCCCGGTCTGCTCGAGGAGGTCCCGCTAGCTCACGTGCGGAGTGTAGCGCTCAGTCGCCCCAGTACACACGACCGGGCCCGACCGACCGCGCGCAGGAGCGCTGGCGTGTCGTCGCGGCGACCGGCGAACACGTCGACGATCGCGGGATGCGTTCCGCGGGCTGCGTCGAGGGAGCGTCCGCGCCTTCGGCGTACGCTCCCGGCTCCACGGGGCGCCAGATCGCCCAGGTTCCTCGCGGCTCCTCGCCCAGGTAGGCGGCGACCGCGCCCGTCACCTCCGCGAGGGCAGCGGGAGCGTCGAGCCCCCGATCGGGCGGGAGCCCGTGGATCTCGATGATGGGCATCGGGTCACGATACGGCGGGATCGAGGTCCGGATCCGGCTTCCATCGATAGCCGAGGCCGGCCTCGGTGACGATGAACCGGGGACGCGCGGGATCGTCGGAGAGCTTCGCTCGGAGCTGGCGGATGAACACGCGGAGGTACTGATGCTCCGTCGCGTAGCCCGACCCCCATGCCCGCTGGAGCAGCCACCGATGCGTGAGCAGCTTGCCGGGGTTCGTGACGAAGGCCTCGAGGAGCCGGTACTCGGTCGGGGTCAGGTGGAGATCGGCCCCTCCGATCCTCACCAGCTGCCGGCCAAGGTCGACCTCGAGGTCGTCGAAGCGGACGACCGGTGGGCGGCGCTCCCCTTCGAGCCGCCTGCGGACGGCGCGCATCCTCGCCAAGAGCTCGGGCATCGCGAACGGCTTCGTGACGTAGTCGTCGGCCCCGGCCTCGAAGGCCTCCACCTTGTCGTGCTGTCCCTCACGGACGGAGAGGACGATGATCGGCACTTCGGACCACGAGCGTAGGCGGCGGATCACGTCGTGGCCGCCGATGCCAGGCAGGCCCAGGTCCAGCACGACGAGGTCCACGTCCGCGTCGGGGAGCAGGTCAAGCGCGGTCTCCCCGTTGCCGGCCGTCAGGACCTCGTAATCGTGTCCCTGGAGGCTCGTGCGCACGGCGCGGAGGATCTGCGGGTCGTCGTCGACCACGAGCACGCGCCCCTCCATCACGTCGAACCTCCTGGGAGCTCGAGCACCACGGCAGTCCCGCCGCCCGGTTCCTCGCCGATCCGGATCGAACCGCCGTGCGCCTCGACGATCGCTCGCGCGATGGCCAGGCCGAGGCCGGTCCCCGTGCTCCCCTCGCCGCGCACGAACGGCTCGAACACGCGGTCACGCTCCTCCCGGGGGATCCCCGGTCCACGATCCGCGATCCGCACCTGAACCCCGTCGCGCCACCGCGCCGCCCCGATCGTGATCCGTCTCCCGGGCGGTGTGAACCGGGCCGCGTTCTCCACGATGTTCGTCAGCGCCTGGTCGATCAGCACGACGTCGAGCGCGATCTCGGGAAGGTCCTCCCGGAGCATGAGACGGAGGTCGTGCTGCTCGAGGAGCTGGCCCGAGCGAGCCAGCACGCCCTCGATCAGCTCCTCGATCGCCGCGGGGGTCTTCGTCGGGACCACCGCACCCGCCCGCATCCGCGACAGGTCCATCAGGTTGCCGATCACCCGATTGAGGCGCCCGGTCTCCTGATCGATCGTCTCCAGCAGCTCTCGCCGCTGGTCGTCGCGGAGCGGCGACCGGTCCTCAAGGAGGGTGGAGACGGATGCGGTGATCGATGCGAGCGGGGTCCGGAGGTCGTGCGTGACGGAGGAGAAGAGCGCGGCGCGGAGCCGATTCGTCTCCGCCTCCATCCGCGCCTCCTCCGCCTCCGATCCGAGTCGCAGGCCGTCGATCGCGAGCGCCATCTGGGATGCGAGCGTCTGGAGGACGCCTCGCTCGTCGGCCGACATCCCGGGACGCCCGTCGCTTACGACGATGCGGATGCGCCCGAGCTCGCGGTCTTGCACGGTCATGGGCACCATCTCCTCGTGCCCGTCGGTGGTCGTCCGGTCGGGGTTCTCGGCCACGACCGGCCGACCGGAGAGCTCGCTGGTGATCTCGCACCGCGCGAGGTCGAAGAGCTCGAGGATCGACCCAGCGAGGCTCCGGAGCACGTCTTCCGTCGGCACCCCGGAGCGGAGGCGCGTTCCCAGATGATTGAGGAGCCGCGCCTCGCGCTCGCGCCGCTCCGCTCGCGCGCGTTGCTCGATGACGCGGGAGAACATCGTCCCGACGGTTACCGACACCGCGAGGAACACGGCGAGGGCGACGAGATCGGCCGTCTCCTCCACTGCGAACGTGTGGAACGGAGGTGTGAAGAAGAAGTTCAGCGCCAGGAAGGAGGCCACCGAGGAGACGAGTCCGGCCACCAGACCGCCCGTGGCGGTGGCGACGACGACTGCGAGGACGTAGCACAGGGCGGCGGTCGTCGTCGGGATGTCGACCGGGAGCACCGCTCCGAGGGTGACGAGCCCGGGCAGAGCGAGGGCCCTCACGGCTCGACGGAGGAAGCGTGGCCACCTCCGACGATCCCTCACGCGCATCATCCCCGAGCCTCCCGCCGGAGGGTAGCAAGGTGCTCTCTGGCCCCGGCGAACCCTTACAGAACCCTTACGACGGCGCGCCTCTTCCCTACTCCGTCGCTATGCCTCGGGGTCCACGCTTGGGCCATGTCCACGCTCTCGATACTGGCGGCAGGTGGAGGCGGAGATCTCCTCGTCGGGATCCTGATCGGTGGCTGTCTGGGCGTCCTGATCGGTCCCGCGTTCCGCGCGTGGCAGATCCGCCGGGAATGGGTCGACGCGTCGCGCGAGGCTGGCCTCACGGACCAGCTACTCGAGCGCATCGAACGCGACGCCGAGTCCGACGTCTGGCCTCGCTCGGACCTCGACGACGTGAGCGAACCAACATGGCGAACGCGTCGCTGAAGCGCGTCCTCGTCGGACGTCCCCTCGCGAGCCATAAGGCCGAGCATCAGCTGCTCCCGAGGTTCCTGGCGCTCCCAGTCTTCTCGTCCGACCCGCTGTCGTCGAACGCGTACGCGACGGAGGAGATGATGCTCGTCCTCGTCACCGCGGGAGCGAGCGCACTCGCATTCCGGATCCCGATCGCGGTCGCGATCGCGACGGTACTCATCATCGTGATCGTGTCCTACCGTCAGACCGTTCGAGCGTATCCGGGAGGCGGCGGCTCCTATATCGTGGCCCATGAGAATCTGGGGACGGTACCTGGCCTCATCGCCGCCGCCGCCCTCCTGATCGATTACGTCCTCACCGTGTCGGTGTCCGTCGTCGCGGGGATGCTTGCCATCACGTCGGCAGCTCCGGCTCTCGCAGAGCACAAGGTGATCTTCTCCATCGGGATCGTCGCGCTCGTCACCTTGGCGAATCTGCGGGGGGTGAAGGAGGCAGGGACCCTCTTCGCGATCCCCACCTACGGTTTCGTGGCGATGGTCTACGTGATGATCGTCACCGGCTTCGTGCGCTGCCTCGCAGGATGCCCGGAGGCGGCGACGGCCAACCTGCCGCTCGAGGAAACGGCGACGATCAGTCTCTTCCTGATCCTGCGAGCCTTCTCCTCCGGTGCGACGGCCCTCACCGGTGTCGAGGCGATCTCGAACGGCGTGCAGGCGTTCCGGCGCCCGCAGTCGAGGAACGCTGCGAGCACGCTGGCGATGATGGGATTCATGACCGTGTCGATGTTCATCGGGATCACGATCCTGTCGGTCCTGCTCCACGTGCGCGTGAACCACGAGATCGCTGCGTCTCGATCCGTCCTCTCGCAGATCGCGGAGACCGTGTTCGGGAGGTCACTCTCCTTCTTCCTGCTCCAGGGCCTCACTGCGGGGATCCTGATCCTCGCCGCGAACACCTCGTATCAGGACTTCCCGAGGCTGTCGGCGATCCTGGCTCGAGATCGGTTCATGCCGTCGCAGTTCAGGAACCGCGGGGACCGACTCGTGTTCTCGAACGGCATCGTGATCCTCGCGATCGCCGCCAGTCTCCTGATCTACGCGTTCGATGCGGACCTGACCGCCCTGATCCAGCTGTACGTCGTCGGGGTGTTCACGGCCTTCACCCTGTCGCAAGCCGGCATGGTGCGGCGATGGCGTCGGCTGAAGGAACCAGGGTGGCGCAGGAGCATGACGATCAACTCTATCGGCGCAACCGCCACGGGGATCGTCCTCGTGATCGTGACGGCCACGAAGTTCCTCCACGGCGCATGGATAGTGATCACGGCGATGCCCGTGATCATCGCCTTCTTCCTGGCGGTGCACAGGCACTACGACAGGATCGGCCGGGTGCTCCGGGCCGAGGTCACGTCGCCGACCCGAGGGGCACACAACACGTTCGTGTTGGTGGTCCGTGACCTCGGGCCGCCGACGGCCAACGGCCGCGGCTACGTCAGAGCGCAGCGACCCGAGCAAG
>CBHFMJ010000077.1:0-9141 GCA_965994715.1 uncultured bacterium
TGGTTGCTCGACCTCGTCCTCGTGTCGATCGCGATCGCCGGGTTGGCCCTCGCCGTGCCGGCGCTCCGCCCCTCCGAGATCACGTACGGGGGCTTGAGTCTCCTCGTCCCGCTCATGGACCCCTTCTGGGACCGACCGCTCCTGTCCGCTCCCCGATTCGCCGTGGTGGTGTTCCCCGCGCTCTGGGGGTTGTCCGGTGTAGGACTGGGACGTGCGCTCCCGCGCTCCTTGGTGACCGCCGTGCTCGCCGGCGGCTGGGTGCTCTGCGCGGTGCTGTTCGTGAACTGGCGACACCTGTTCTGAGGCGGACGGTTCCGAACCCGCCTGCGTGGCCCGGGGTAGGATGTGCCGAGCACGCGACCGACCGGAGGTGTCGTGACGATCAGGGTTGCCATCGCGGACGACCATTCGCTGGTGAGGCAAGGGCTCCGCAGGTACCTCGACATGGCTGAGGGGATCGACGTCGTCGGAGAGGCCGCCAACGGCAAGGAGCTCCTCGACCTCATCGGGAAGGAAGAGCCCGACATCGCTCTGATCGACATCCGGATGCCGGAGATGGACGGCCTCGAGGCAGCCCGCGAGATCAGGGAGAAGCACGAGAAGGTCGGCGTGATCATGCTCACCGCGTACGACGACCGGCAGTTCGTGGTCGAGGCGGTCCGAGCGGGTGCGCGGGGCTACGTCTTGAAGGCGCGCGACGCCGAACACCTGATCCAGACGGTCCGGCTGGTCGCGGGCGGCAACATGGTGATCGATCCGCAGCTCGTGGTGGCGCTCGCGGAGGAGCTCTCCACCGCGAAGGAGCGCGACCGCCGGGCGGAGACCCTGACAGCGCGGGAGATCGAAGTGCTCCAGCTGCTGGCATTCGGCCACACGAACCGGGACATCGCCGAACGCCTCTACATCTCTCCCGACACCGTCAAGACCCACCTCGAGCACATCTTCGAGAAGCTCGGCGCTTCTGACCGCACCGCGGCCGTGGCGGAGGCGCTGCGGAGGCGCCTGATCGAGTGAGGTTCTCCGGAGCGTCGTAGGCCGTTCGGAGGAGTCCACCGCCCGACCGGGTGATGGAGTCGCGCAGGGGCACACGGCATCATGGACCTCCATGCGCGGGACCCCTCACCCACGTCGCACGGCAGCCGCGGTCGCGCTCGGCCTGACGGCCCTCGTGATCGTCGGCGCCTACCTCGGCGCCCCTGACGACGCGCGACGACCGCTGGTGGTGAACCTGATCGATGCCGTCGCGTGGTTCATGGGCGGCGTCGTGCTGCTGGCGATGCGCGAGGGGAAGGCGGCGCGAAGCTCGAGCGCCGTCGGGGTCGCCCTTCTGACGGGTTCCGGTGTGATCGGCCTCGTCTTCGTGTCGGGGCTGACGGGTCCGAAGATGACGCCGGGGTATCCCGACCTGCTCTTCCTGCTCCCCCTCGTCGCGCTCGGCGCCGGGTTCGCCAGCGAGATCCGTCATCACGTCCCTGCGGGGGACCGCCGCGAGCTCGCCACGGACGCCGCGTTGATCGTGAGCGCCCTGATGGCTGCCGGGTACGTGTTGATCCGCCCGGACACTACCCGCGGCGACATCTCAGCATCGGCCGTGACCTTCTCCCTCGTCTCCGCGTTCCTCATCGCCACGTATCCCGCGCTCGCGATCTGGGTACCCACGCGAGCCCACGTCGCGCGTGCGGCCGTGTTCGCCGGGCTCGGAGCCGCCGTCCTCACGTTCGGATGGCAATGGACCCGGATGTCCTACGAGGCGACGAACCCGGCGGTCGAGCTCCCGATCGCGCTGTCGCCGCTCGCCTTGGCGGCCACGTACCTCGTCCTCCGGCCGGCGAAGCACCTCCCACGTCCCTCCCGGTTCGCGCGGCCCATCCTCACGAGCGTGGCCGTGATCGCGGCCTGCGCCGCGCTCCTGATCACGGGCGTCCTCGGAGACCGGCGGGGGCTCACCGGCTTGCAGACGAGCATGTTCATCGGCGTCCTTGCCCTCGCGGTCGCGGTCCGGATCATCGCGAACCAGATCACGATCACCCAGGCGAGCGAATCGGTTCGCAAGGCGCTCCATCAGAAGGAGAAGGCTCTGGCCGACATGGACGCCGCCCTGGACAGGGTCCGCGAGGCGAACGAGACGCTGAAGGTGTCGGAGGAGCACCTCCGCCTCGTCTTCGACACCGCGGTGGACGGCATCGTGGAGCTGGATGCGAACGACATCATCGTCCGGACGAACGAGGCGTTCTGTCAGATGGTGCACCTCGATCGCCCCACGATCGAGGGGCAGCGATGGCAAACGCTGGCGGCGTCGCTCGACGGAGCGGACGCGCGCTTCGCGGACCTCCCCGCCGCCGGGCAAGCCCAGCTCGAGCGGACGGACGGCACGCCCCTGTACCTCGAGTCGCGTGTCTCAGACATCCCGACGGTCCCCCCTCGGCGGCTCGTCCTGATCCGCGACGTCACCCCGGGCAAGGCCGCCGACCAGACGATCCGTTCGCTGCTGAAGTTCCTCCAGGAGAAGGACGAGGACCGCACGAGCCTGCTCCGGAGAACCAACTCCGCGATCGAGTCCGAGCGGAACCGGATCGCGCGCGACCTCCACGACGGACCGGTGCAGGGGGTGTCGGCCGCGTCGCTGTCCCTCGAGGCGTCGCTCCTGATGATCGGCGCCGGCGACGTCGACCGAGGGGTGGACGTCCTGTCGAAGGTGCGCAAGGAGCTCGCCGACGAAGCCGACGCGCTCAGGGCCCTGATGTCGGGATTGCGTCCACCCGTGCTCGAGGAACGTGGGCTGATGCCCGCGCTGCGGGAGGCGGTGACGCGCTTCGGGATCGAGCAAGGGGTCGAGACGGACCTCGCCGGCACCCTCCCCCGACCACTGTCCGCCGACCTCGAGACGCTCGCGTACCGGGTGGTCCAGGAGGCGCTGACGAACGCGGCCAAGCACGCTCGCGCTGACAACGTGACGGTCTCCGTCGAGACGACCGCGACGTCGCTGCGCGTGGAGATCGAGGACGACGGGCGAGGGTTCGACAGCGCGATGACGCGCGAGTTCCTCCGGCAGGGTCGAGTTGGCCTCGCCTCGATGCGGGAACGTGTCGAGTTGGCGAACGGGACGTTCGTGATCCGATCGAACCCCGGCCGCGGCACGTCGATCGTGGCGACGCTGCCCGTCGACGCGCCCGCCGACGTCCGGATCTCGGCTCGCTAGCCCCCTCGATCTCCGTCCGGCAACCCGGCCGGCCCGGCCGGGGACACGCTCCCGCTGGGCGAGGGCGATGGACTCGGTGACGGGCTCGGCGACGGACTGGGCTCGGGGCTCGGTGAGAGGCTGGGCTCGGGGCTCGGCGAGAGGCTGGGCTCGGGGCTCGGCGAGGGCGCGGGGATCGGAGCCTCCGCGGACGGGGTCACGGTCTGCTGGTCGAAGGACGGGTCCGGGAACTCGATCGCTTCCTTGCCTGCCATCGCCTCCTCCATGAAGTCGTGCCAGATCGCGGCCGGGATCGTGCCCCCGAAGACCAGCGGCACCCCTTCGACGTTCTCGAGCGGGATCTGCCCCTGCGGGTAGCCCACCCACACGCACGCCGCGATCTGGACGGTGTAGCCGCAGAACCAGGCGTCCACGTTGTCCTGCGCCGTGCCCGTCTTCCCCGCGGCGGGCCACTCGATGTCGGCGGACGCCCCCGTTCCGAAGTCGAGGACGTCCTGGAGCGTGTACGTGACCAGGTCGGCGACGTTCTCCTCGACCACGCGCTTCCCTCGCGGAACGACCCCTTCGTCGATACGGCCGCCCGGCGATCGCACCTGCAGGAGCGGGTTCGCGCGGAACCGGGTCCCGCGGTTCGCCAGTGTGGCGTACGCGTTCGTCATCTCGAGGGGGTTCACGGCGACGCTGCCGAGCGTGACCGCGCAGACCTCCGGCAGGTCTGATCGGATCCCGAGCTCGTGCGCCATGTCCACGACGTTGTCGGGTCCGAGCTCCACGACGAGCTGCGCGAACACGGTGTTCACCGAATGCGCCGTCGCGGACTGCAGCGTGTATGAGCTTCCGCCGCCTTCGGCGTTCTCTGGCTGCCACGGTTCGCCGTCCTGATCCGCGCAGATCGGGTCGTCGATCGTGATCGTGTTGGGCCCGTACCAGCGGGAGTCGAGACGGAAACCCTGGTCCATCGCCTCGGCGAGGGTGAACGCTTTGAACGCGGAGCCGGCCTGCCGGCCGGTGCCTCCCCGGAACGTGGCGAGGTTCACCTGCGAAGCGGTGAAGTCCCTGCCGCCCGCCATCGCGAGGACGTGGCCGGTGGCCGGCTCGATCGCGACGAGCGCGGCACCGGGATCACCGGGGGTCGGGAGGTGCGACTCGACGGCGGCTTCGGCGGCGGCCTGATAGCCGAGGTCCAGGGAGGTCGTCACCTCGAGGCCACCGCCGTAGACGGCCGCCGATCCGTATCGCCGCGACAGGGTCTCCCGGACGTACTGGACGAAGTACTCGGAATCCCCGGGCGCCTCGATCTGCGCGTCCGATCCCTGCTGGAGGGCGACGGGGATCCCACAGCAGGCCTGGCGCTTCAACTCCTCCGCCTCTTCGGGTTCGAGGTAGTCGTACTGCACCATCCGATCGAGGGCGAAGTCCCGCCGGAACTTGGCGTCGAACGGGTGATCGATCGGATCGTACGCCTCGGGGGCGGTGAGGATGCCCGCGAGCGTCGCGGACTGGGAGACCGTGAGCCGGCGCGCCGGCACGCCGAAATACGTCTGTGCGGCCGCCTCGATCCCGTACGCGCCGTGGCCGAAGTAGATGGTGTTCAGGTACTTCGCCAGGATCGTGTCCTTCTCGAAGGTGCGCTCGACCTTGATCGCGAGGAGGACCTCGCGCACCTTCTCCTTCACCGTGCGAGGCGGGATCATGTAGTCCGTGACCCCGTTCTCGCCCTCGATGTACCGGCCCGCGTACACGCGTTTGACGAGCTGTTGGGTGATCGTCGAACCTCCCTGGACGGCCTCCCGCGCGACGAGGTCGCTCCACGCGGCGCGGACCGTCCCCTTCAGGTCGACCCCGTCGTGCTCGTAGAAGCGCGCGTCCTCGACGGCGATCACCGCGTTCCGGAGGTGAGGCGGCATCTGCCGCAACGGGATGATCGTGCGGTCGACCGAGCCGTGGAACGTCGTGAGCAGTTCGCCGTCGCGATCGGTGACGAACGTCGTCTGGACCGGCGGGAGCGCCTTCGGCAGGTCGATGCGCACGTAGGCGACCGCGAGACCGGCGAACCCGAGGAGTCCGACGGCGAAGGGGGCCAGCGCGAAGGCCCACCAGTAGCGACGGAAGAATCCCTTCTTCCCCTGTCGCCCCTTCGGGCTCGTTCGTTCCGATGCGCCGTGCCGGCCGGTCTTCACCGCTCGGGGCGCGGACCTCGTCGACGCGGTGGCTGTCGACCGCGCGGATGTGGTCGCGTTGCCACCGCCCGGCTTCTTCCGGGCGTGACGAGGGCGGTAGTCCTTGGGGGATCGTCCGGATGTCGTGGTCACGACCCGCGAATCCTACCCTGGGGGATTCGACCGGAAACCGGCGGGACGGCGAGAGGCGTCAGCCGGCGGCCGCGCGGCGGCGCGCGGTGAAGGCTTCGCGGAGATGGTTCCACGCGCAGGACCGGCAGACCTCCACCACGTAACAGGACGACCCGGGATGAGCGGCCGTCAGCCGGAGCCCCGTCTGGATCGGCCAGACCCTGCCGCTGTTCCGGCCGAGCGAGGAGCCGAAGACATAGGCCAGCAGGACGAGCTTGTCCTTGCCGCAGACCGGGCAGTCCGAGGACGTCGCCTCGCCGACGTGCTTGGCCGCCCGCATCAACTCCGGGTGCGCATCGCAGAGATCCGCGACCGAGCGGAGGCCTCGGCGCGCGTCGCGGATCAGCGCGCGCTTCGCGAGCGTGTAGTCGATAACGCCGAGCTCGGCGCTGCGGCGTCTGCGGGCCATCCCCCGTGCCTGTCGCATGGTCGCGCAAGTGTACCCCTGGTCCCCGACGCTGGGCAGAGGCGGAATGAGGGATCACATGAGGCGAAGGGCCCACTACCATCCGGTCAGTGTCGATCCAGGATCAGTACTCCACGTTGCGAGCCGTCTCCGTGCGGCTGCCGGAGACGGATGCCCTACGTCGTTGGCGTGAGTATGGATGGCGGACGGCTCCCGATCCGGCGCGAGCGGTCGCAGAGCACGAGGCGTTCCGCGAGCAGTTGGCCGACGCGGGCGCCGAGGTGTTCGTGGGCGCCGCGCCCGCCGCCGGCGATCCGGACGCGGTCTACGTCTACGACCCTGTGCTGATGACGGACACGGGCGCGATCCTGTTGCGTCCCGCCAAGGAGGGGCGCCGTGGGGAACCCGCGGTCGCCGCGACCGACCTCGAGGCCGCGGGCATCCCGGTGGTCGCCGCCCTCGGCGACGCTGGCGAACCGACGTTCGCCGAGGGCGGCGACCTCTGCTGGCTCGATCGGCGGACGCTGCTCGCCGGCGTGGGCTACCGAACGACCGCGGCCGGGCTGGATGCGCTCCGCGCCCTGCTGCCGGACGTGCGCGTCGTCGCGTTCGATCTCCCGCATCTCGCGGGGCCGGCTGCCTGCACCCATCTGCTCTCGTTCCTCTCGATCCTCGACGAGGATCTCGTCGTCGCCTCGCTCCCCCACCTCCCGGTGCGTCTCGTCGAGCTGCTCCGTGCCCGGGACATCGCGATCGTCGAAGTGCCGGCCGACGAGTTCGACTCGATGGGCCCCAACGTCCTGGCGCTGGGGCCCCGGATCGCCCTCGCGCTCGAGGGCAATCCGGAGACGCGTCGTCGGATGGAGGCCGCCGGCGTGTACGTCCGGACCTACGTCGGCGAGGAGATCTCTCGGAAGGGCGACGGCGGACCGACCTGCCTCACGAGGCCGCTCCGGCGCGGGTGAACGGTCAGGTTCACACGCCGCGCGGCCGGCAGACGTCACCCTGTTCGGGCCTCACCGGCTATCCGGAAACGTAGATGTCGAACTCGTTGCCCTCGGGATCGGCGAGCGTCCTCCACCGGGCATCATCGAGACCGCGCTCGTTGCCGTCCCACGTCCCGTCGAGTCCCAGCACCGCGTCCGTGGCCGCGCCGAGGTCCTCCACACGGATGTCGAGATGCACGCGGTTCTTGACCGACTTCTGCTCCGGCACGCGCTGGAAGCTCAGGATGTAGCCGTTCGCGGCGGCCAGGAACACGAACCGACCCTCATCCGACGTCTCCTCCACGTGCGTGCCCAACACTTCGCACCAGAACGCGGCGAGCCGGTCGGGATCGTTCGCGTCGATCGTCAGGAACGACACGCGGCCGATCACGGGGAACCGCTACTCCCCCCCGAGGAGCTCGTCGACCGCGCTCGCGAACACCTCGGTGTGCCGATCCACGTCCTGCTCGGTCGTCGAGGGCGATATCAGCGCCATGTTGTGGAACGGGGTCATCAGCACCCCGCGGTTCAGCAGGTAGAGGTGGATGAACGGGTCGAGCTCGGCATCCTGCCCGGCGTTCGCCTCGGCACCGTTGCGGGCCGCCTCGGGACGGAAGAGGTACTCCACGCGGCACCCGAGCCGCACGACGTGCCACGGGAGCTCGCGGGAGACGATGACGTCGCGGACGCCGTCCTCGAACCGGCCGCCCACCTCGATCATGCGGTCGAACGCGGCGTCCGTGAGCACGTGCTCGAGGGTGGCGTGCATCGCTGCCAGCGACAGCGCGTTGCCCGCGAGCGTGCCACCGGTCCCCCCGACGTCGATCACGTCCGGATCGACGGCCTCGACGATCCGGCGCTGCACGTCCTCGGTCATCCCGTACGCGGCCGACGGGATCCCGGCGCCGAGGGTCTTCCCGATCGTCAGGAGGTCCGGGGCGAGCCCCCATGCCCGGGTCGCGCCGCCGGGTCCCGCGCTGAGCGTATGCGTCTCGTCGATCAGGAGGAGCGTCCCGGTGCGGTCGCAGAGCGCACGGACCGCCTCCCAGTAGCCCGGTTCCGGGAGGACGATCCCGATGTTCGTGAGCGCGGGCTCGAAGACGCAGACCGCGACGTCCTCGTGCTCCAGCTCCCGAGCGAGCCCCTCGAGGTCGTTGATCTCCACGACGCGGGTGGTGGTCACGACCGGCACCGGCGGACCCGTGTTCCCCGGCTGGTCGATCACGTCGCCGGCATCATCGAGCTCCGCGAACGTCTCGTCGACCGTGCCGTGGTAGCAGTGGTTGTGCACCAGGATCTTCGGGCGACCGGTGATGTGACGCGCCCACCGGATCGCGAACCGGTTCGCATCCGTCGCGGTGAGGGTGAACGACCAATAGGGAACGCCGAACCGGCGCGCGAGCTCGCCGCTCACCCATGCGGCATCCTCGGTCGGCAGCATCGTGGTGATGCCACGGGAGGCCTGGCGCGCGATCTCCTCGACGGCCGCCGGCGGTGCGTGCCCCGCCATCCCCCCGGTGTCGCCGAGGCAGAAGTCCACGAACGTGTTGCCGTCGACGTCGGTGAACCGCGCGCCCTCCGCCTCGGCCACGTAGACGGGATGATCACCCGGCCACCGGACCATCCAGTTCATCGGGACGCCCCACAGGAGCGAGCTTCGGCCCGCCTCGAACAACGACCTGCTCCTCGGGTGGCGCTCGCGGAACAGCGCGCGTTCGCGATCCATCAGTCCCGAGAGCCGTTCGCGATCGATCGTGGTCACAGCGCGCGCTCCGATGTTCGTCTCTGGTCCGGAGGAGATCCGTCCATGCGCGTCCAGGAGGCGCGGAGTCTACAAGCCGTCCGAGGGGACGGCGTTGAGACGACCGGGCTCGCCGAGCCCGGGCACCGTTGCGGCGGAACGATCCGGGTCGGGCTCCCTCGGCGCCGGGTCGCGTGACGTATCCTCCGCGCGTGCCGCGCTTCCCCACGCTCGTGCGAACCACGGTGGTCGCGGTCGCGTCCGCGTTCGTGATCACGGGGGCCGCCCCCGCGATCGGGGCGCCGCCACGCTGGGTCCGGCAAATCAACGGGACGGTCAACGGGCACGACGTGTCCGTCGCGATCGCCGTCCACGGCGACTGGCTCTACCGGCGCGGAGCCTGGAAGCAGCGGACGCCCGCCTCGAACCAGAAGCTGCTGCTCTCGATGGCCCTGCTG
>CBHFMJ010000078.1:0-9055 GCA_965994715.1 uncultured bacterium
AGGCGGGTTGGTACATCTCCGCGCCGTCCTCGACGCCGGAGGCGACCAGCTCCTCGATCCGCGTGAGCTGGGCGCGCGAGTTGATGGCGCCGATGTCGGTGTTCTTGTCGAGCGGGTTCCCCACGCGGAGCGTCTGGAGGCGTGCCTTCAGCTTCTCGAGCAGCGCCTCGAAGATCGGCTCCTGCACCAGCAGACGCGAGCCCGCGCAGCAGACGTGCCCCTGGTTGAAGAAGATTCCGTTCACCACGCCCTCGACCGCCTGGTCGAGCGGCGCGTCCTCGAACACGATGTTCGCGGCCTTCCCCCCGAGCTCGAGCGTGAGGCGCTTGTCCGTCCCCGCGACCGTGCGACGGATCGCCTTGCCGACCTCGGTCGAGCCGGTGAATGCGACCTTATCGACGTCGGCCGCGACGAGGGCGGCGCCAGTCTCCCCCGCTCCCGTCAAGACGTTGACCGTCCCGGGCGGGAGCTCCGCCGCCTGGATCACCTCGGCGAGCAGCAGCGCCGTGAGCGGGGTCGTCTCCGCAGGCTTCAGGACGGCCGTGTTGCCGGTGGCGAGGGCCGGCGCGAGCTTCCACGCCGCCATCAGCATCGGGAAGTTCCAGGGGATCACCTGTCCGGCCACGCCGATCGGCTTCACGTCCCGGCCAGGGAACGCGTAGTCGAGCTTGTCGGCCCAGCCTGCGTAATAGAAGAAGTGCGCCGCGGCGAGCGGCAGGTCGATATCGCGGGACTCCTTGATCGGCTTGCCGCCGTTCATCGATTCCAGGACCGCGAACTCCCGGGCGCGCTCCTGGAGCGCCCGAGCGATCCGGTACAGGTATTTCGCTCGCTCGCGGCCGGGGAGGTCGCGCCAGCGGGACTCGAACGCGTCGCGCGCCGCGGCGACCGCCAGCTCGACATCCTCCGGGCCGGCCTCGGGCACCTCGGCGAGGACGTCCTCGGTCGACGGGTCGATCGTCGCCATGTACTTCCCGCTCTGGGGCTCGACGAACTCGCCACCGATGAACAGCCCGTAGCGGCCCTGGAGCCGGACGACGTCCTTCGATTCCGGCGCCTCGGCGTACTCCCAGGCGGGCATCTCCGGCGCGCCGTCGGGTCGGCGTTCGATCTGCTCGGCCACGGTTCGATGGTAGAGCAGTTGCGAGCACGAGCGCGGAGGGGTCTCGCTCTCCGAGTCGGATGGACCAGCCTCGGTAGGCCTAGCTCGAGTAGGCGCCTACGTCGGGCAAGTCGTCAGGTGAAGGAACTGATCGCACTCCTGGTCGGTGAAACCGCGGCTCAACCGCGCTCGAGCGAGGCGCATCAGATCGCGGATACGCAAGGCGAAGACGCGGAGCGTCCCGTCTTCTGTGGTCACGGCCAACCGATCGCCGTCGGGGCTGATGGCGAGGTCGGTCACGACTTCTCCCTGTTCCACGAGGGTGATCAGCTCTCTGCCGGTGTCGGCCTCCCAGAGCCTGACCGATCCGTCAGCAGCGCCCGTCGCAAGGGTAGATCCGTCGGGGCTGAAGGCCACGGCCTGCACCAGCCCGCCACCTGCGATCGTATGGAGACGCTCGCCGGCCGCGACGTGCCATATCGCCGCTCCGTCACCGCCCGCCGTCACGACGAGACGACCATCTGGGCTGAACGTGACATCCATCGAGTTGCCCGAAGTCCCCTGGACGTCGAGAACCTCTTCGCCGGAAGCGACCTCCCACACCGTGAGACCGCCGAGAGAGTTCAAGGCGGCGATGAGATTGCCCTTCGGATTGAACGCGACCGCGAACGTCCAGTCGGGAAAGATCGGCTCGCCGAACGCTCCGACGCGATCCCCCGTGGACACGTCGTAGAGCAGGACCCGGGCGGGATCGGGCGTCCCGCCCGTCGCCACGGCGATGACCCTGCCGTCCGGGCTGAACGCGATCCGATTCGCAATCCCGTCCGTGTTGATCGTTCGAAGGAGCGACCCGCCGATCGTGTACACGTAGAGCACATCGACGGCAGTCATCGCGAACGCGTCCCAACCCGGGCTGATCGCCGTATCGAACCCGTCGCGCGTATCGAAGGTCCTGATGCGCTCGCCGGTCGACGATCGCACGACCCAGGCTCTATCTCCCGCCAGCAGCATCAGGGCTCCGTCCGGCGAGTACCGAACCCGCCGGAGACCCGGAAGCAGCCCGCCGACCGATCTCCATTCCGAGCCGCCGGTAGGAGTGACGTCCCAGATGCGGGCGGTGCGGTCTCCGCCTCCGGTCACCAGTTGCGTTCCATCGGGGCTGAAGTCGACGAGGGCGACAAGACCCCGATGTGCGTGCAGGACGAGGAGTTCCTCGCCACTGTCCGCGTCCCACACGCGAGCCGTGCCGTCGACACCTCCCGTGGCGACGCGAGAACTGTCCGGACTGAAGGCCACGCCTTGTACGGCGCCCACATGACCATCGAACGTGTGCAGCTGCTCTCCCGTTCGCGCGTCCCATTCCACGGGCTCGCTCTCGCCGTTCCCCACAAGTCTCGCTCCGTCCGGGCTGAAGG
This sequence comes from uncultured bacterium, assembly GCA_965994715.1. Taxonomy (GTDB): domain Bacteria; phylum Actinomycetota; class UBA4738; order UBA4738; family HRBIN12; genus JAJNBA01. The sequence goes on from CBHFMJ010000078.1 coordinate 2,518, forward strand.
CGATGACCACGCCCACGCTGTCATCGTTGGCGAGCGGAACTCGCTCCTCTCCGGTCCGAGCGTCGATGATCGTCCCGAAGTCCCCACATCCCAGTGCTATCCGTTCCCCGTCGGGGCTGAACGCGGGGATGCAAAAGCCACGACGCACCCACTCACTGGGGAACTCGTCGAGCCCGCTCCGTAGGTCGATCACGCGCACACGAGCGGTCCCGGCATCTCGAGTCTCGTCGAACACGAGCCGCTGGCCATCGGGGCTGAACACCGCTCCGACAGTTTGATCACCGAGGCCGTGGATCGTGCGAACTCGTTTGCCGGCATCTACGTCCCAGACGATCACACGGTTGTCTTTGGCGGTCGTGACGAGACGGGATCCATGTCCATCAAACGCGACGGTCGAGATGTCTCCCGCATGCCCGCGGAGACGGTGAACGAGTCTCCCGGATGCTGCGTCCCAAAGGAGCACGTCGTTCGCGCCCGCGCCGCCAGATGTTCCCCCGGTGGCGATCAGGTGTCCGTCCGGACTCCAGTCGACGTTCGCAGAGGATGGGTCACCCAGCGTCCTCACCAACCGATCGGACTGGACGGCAAGGTGAAGCGCCTCTTCGGCCTCTGGGAGCACGTCGCCATCGCCCTGGGTGATGCGGACGGCTTCAAGCGCCAGCAGGACGCTTCGTTCAGGATCGACATCGATGTTCGCGACAGCTGCGGAGGCCAGTTCCCGAGCCGTCGCCGTGCGCGCCTCACGTGCAGCCCGCTGGCGTTGGTCGACCGCGATCACAGATAAGCCGCTGGCGACGACCGCCGCAGCAGCGAGAACGCCGACGAGCGCGCGCAAACGGGAACGCGATCTCCGTTCGATTCGCGCTTCCCGCTCGCGACGCTCGTGCTCCTCGGACTCGTCCCGCTCACGCCGCTCGACGCTCGCTCGGACGAACGCCCGGTCTTCGGCTCCGACTCCGATGTCGGTCGAGCCGACCCAGGCTTCGATCTGCGCGAGCCGGGTCCCGGTCAGCAGGAAGCTGGCATCCTCGCCGGCGGCTCGCCACTCGGACGCGGACCGCGACACCTGCCGCTCGATCCGCAGATCGTCTCGAGCCTCATCGATCCAGCGTCGGAGCCGGGTCCACGAACCGAGGAGCGCTTCGTGCGCGATCTCGACGGTGGGCTCGCGCGTGATCGGTTCGCGATCGAAGGTGAGGAGCCGATGCCGTCCGAACGCCTCGAGGATCGAGTCGATGGTCTCCGGTGGAACGTCGAGCGCGTCGAGCTTCGAACGGGTCACCCTCCTCCTGGTGTCCTCTCGTCCCTCTCCCAAGCTGACGAGCCGAAGCAGGATCAGCCTGATCGCGCGCTGCTCCTCCGGAGGGCTGGATCCGTAAAGGCGTTCCGCCCGCGCGGAGAGCGCACCGGCCACGCCGCCGATCGCGGTGTAGGCATCGAGAGTGAGGTGATCGTCCTCGCGTCGCTCGAAGAGCTCCAGCAACGCGTACTGCAACAGAGGGAGCGCGCCGGGCTCGGATGCGACGTCGGCGATCATCTCCGCGACCAGCCCCGGGTCCGGGTGAACGCCGACCGCCTCGGCGGGGCCGCGGATCGCCTGCTCGAGCTCGTCCGGGCTGAGCGGCGGCACGGCCTCCGTCCTGGCGCCGAGGAGCTCTCCGAACCGCGGATATGCGAGCGGCCGGTCGAAGAAGTCGGCGCGAAGCGTGACGATCACGCGCACGCGACTGGCGGGATCCGCCGTCGCCACGCGAAGGGATTCGAGGAAGAGCTCCCGCTCCGCGCCGTCGTCCGTGAGCGTGAATATCTCCTCGAACTGATCGACGACCAGGACCAGCTCGCTCTCGTCGCCGGTCACGTCTGTCGCGACCTCAAGGAGTCCCCGGGATCCCGCCGCCAACCGATCCGTGATGCCGGGGATCGGGCGCGCGGCGACCCGCAGCAGCGCCGACTCGAGCTCCTCGAGCGGATGCGTCCCGGGGAAGAGCTCCGCGACGAGGGCGTCGTTCGCACCCGTGAGCGCCCCCAGCCGGATCGTCGGGACGAGCCCCGCTCGAACGACCGAGGATTTGCCGCTGCCGCTGGGCCCGACCACTGCGAGGAACCTCGCTGCGGATGTCGGCTCGTTCAACCGACCCACCAGGCGCGTGACGAGCTGAGCGCGACCGAAGAAGTCCACCGCATCCGCCTCGCCGAAGGGACGCAAGCCCTTATACGGATTCCGAACGTCGACAGTGCGCCGCGCCGAACGCATCGCCTCCGGGCCGACGGGTGCGCTCAATGCGTCGGCGAGCTCGGCGGCACCGATCCTGTCCTCCGCCACGCCGAGCCGATGGACGATGGCCGCTTCGGAGGAGCCCTCCTCGAGCAGCCGGGCCCCCAGCGCCGCGAGTTGCTCCAGATCGTCCTCGACCGTCGCGGGCGGCCCAGCGGCGATGTGAAAGTCGCAGAGGTATGCGTTTCCCTCCGCGTCGAGCACGACGTTCGACGGCCTGACGGCGCCGTGCGCAACACCTTGCCGGTGCGCGAACCCCAGCGCGGACGCGATTTGCTGCACGACACTGGTCCGACGCTCCGGCGCGAGATCCTCTCCACGTTCCTCGAGCGCGCGGAGGCTTCCTCCCCGGAAGTACCGCGAAACGATGCAGGCGCCCTGGGGATCTCGCCAGTAGTCGTAGACGGCGGCGATGTGCGGGTGCTCGAGCGAAACGACGGCCTGCGCCTCCGGTTCGAACCGACGGATGAACACGCCGTCGGCGGCGAGACGCTCGTGCACGACCTTCACGGCGACGTCCCGACCGACACGCGGTTGGATCCCTCGAAAGACCACGCCGGTGGGACCCTCGCCGATCTTCTCCATCAGGCGGTATCCCCGAAGGGGCTCGCCGCGCAGATCGAGCGCGGGATCCTGACGGAGGATGCGCTCGTGGAGACGCACGACCTCCGGCGACGGATCGATCCCGAGCTCTTCGGCAAGGGTCTCCCGGGCCCGCTGGAACGCGCCGAGCGCGTCGGCTTGGCGCCCCTCCCGGTAGAGGGCCACCATCAGCTGAGTCCAGAGCCGCTCCCGGAGCGGATGTCGTACGAGCAAGGCCTCGGCCTCCCCGACCGCGCGATTCGCCTGTCCGCTCGCCAGCAGCGCCTCGATCCGGTCTTCCTGAGCGACGAGCCGCAGATCGTCGAGACGGGCGGCCTCCGCAACGAGTGACGACCCGATCGCGACGTCGGCAAACGCAGGACCGCGCCACAGTGCGAGCGCATCATCGAAGAGCCCAACCGCCATCTTCGGATCGACGCTCGACGTCTTCGTCGCCTCGCGGACGAGGTCGTCGAATCGCTCGCCGTCGAGCTCCGCCGGCTCGACGGCGAGGACGTAGCCGGGTGCCTTTCCGACGATCCGTCGATCCCCGAGCGCCTTCCGGAGGTGGGAGACATAGGTCTGAAGCGTGTTTCGAGCGGTCTCAGGCGGCTCATCCCCCCACAGCTCGTCGATGAGGACCTCGGCCGGGACGAGTTGATTGGGACGGATCAGCAGATGGGCGAGGACGGCGCGCTGTTTCGGCCCGCCGAGCGGAATCTGATCGGCTCCGGCGCTTGCCTCGAGTGGGCCGAGCACGCTGAATCGCAAAGCTCCTCGGTAGGTCGGTCGGGGTCGACCTTGCCCGACGACCCTCCGCATCTCGGCCACGACATCCGTCGTCTGCGAGGCGACCGCGAGAACGTGGATGGGATCGGGCAGCCCCTTCAGGCTCCGTTGACCGCGGTCCAGATAGTCGATTCCCTCCACGGATCGTGCCAGGTGAACGAGGCTCTCACTGGCGAGGATCTCCCCCGCTTCGGCGGCGGAACATAACCGGGCAGCGGTGTTCAAGGCGCCGCCCCGGTATCCGCCCTCGACCGCAACGGCCTCACCCGCGTCCAAACCGACGCCGACCGGGAGTGGCAGCTCGGGCGAGGCGCTCGTCTCCCGCAGGAACCGGTCCTGCAACTCCGAGGCGACGCGGATCGCCTGCCGCGGCGATCCGAACATGACGACGGCTTCGTCTCCTCTGAGCTCGACCAAGGCCCCGCCTCGCCTCTCGACCTCCTCGCGAACGATTCCTGAAAACCGGGCGGCGAGACGCGCCGCCGCTTCGTCGCCATGTTCCTGGGTGAAGGTCGTGTAGCCGCGGACGTCCGCGATAAGGAACGCCCGGATCTCTGAGCGCGCCTCGTCGAGGAGCGCCGGCGCTTCCGGCACCGTCATCGAGCGATCGGGGGTTTCCTGATCGCGACCCATCTCACCTCACCGTCCGAGTATCGAACTCTCTGCTCGGGGGCGCCACCGGCTTCGCGTCCTGCTCGCCCGACGGTTCCCCTCCCCGCTTGAAAGCGGCTTGAAAGACACGTCCAGCCGTGTCCACCCCGGTCGCCGGGGATCTCCGGGCGCCCCGTCGCATGGTCGCCAGCGAGAGCCCTCACCGGGAGGGCCGAGCGGAAGGAGGGATCGATGGCCACCGATCTCAGGGAGCAGCAACGGCGCGGGACGCGCGACCCGGAGACGACTCGGCCGGGCCGAGGGGGCTCGCGATGGCCCTACGTCGTGGGGGCGATCGCGCTGGTCGTTGTGGCGGCCGCTGCGGTGCTCGTGCTCGGGCAGGCTTCCCCACAGCCCGAGGTGAGCCTTGGGTCGTATGCCGACCTGGCATTGACCGAGGCCCGCGAGGGCGGAACATATATTGAGACCGCAGACCCCTGCTACGTCTTCGAGACGATCCCGGGCCGTGGCGGACCACCCCTCAGGATGCCGTGCGAACCGAACGAGCCAACGGCGGGGTCAGCGGAGACGAACTGGGTCGAGGTGCGCGAGGGCGGACCATACACCTGCACCGTGAGTCCGCCCCCATGCTGGGATCTCATCCACAGGGTGCTTGTCGAAGGGCCTCGTCGCTGACTGCGCGGATCCACGTTCGAGAAGGAGACGGGCGGGCCGTGGCCCGCCCGTCTCAGGCTATCGCGGTCTCCCGACGGGAGGCGAGGTAGGCGCCGAGGATGACGAGGCCGACCCCTACGATCGCCACCGGACCAACCTCGTCGCCGCGGAAGAGCACGCCGAGCAGCAGCGCCACCACGGGGATCAGGTAGCCAACGATCGAGGCGCGCGTCGCACCCACCCGGCCGACGAAGCGGCCCATCAGCACGAACGCGAAGCCCGTGCCGAGGACGCCGACCGCCGAGGTCGCCAGTAGCGCCGACCACGCGAACCGCGAGTCCTCAAGCGATGCGATCCCGATCGGCGCGGTCAGGACCGCCCCGATCGCGAGGATCCGAGCCATGACCGGCAGCGAGCCGTATTTCTGCTGGAGCGGCGTCGCCACGTTGAAGGCGACGCCGTAGCAGATCGTGGCGATCACGATCAGGACGACGCCGACGACCTGGCTGGAGCCCTCGCTCGCCGCGGACAGCGCGATCGCGCTGACGCCGAGGAACCCGATCGGGATCCCGAGCAGCTGGCGCGGGCCGGGCGGCCTCCGCAGCAGGATCGTGGTGATCACCGCGGTGAAGATCGGGGCTGCGCCGTTCAACATCCCCGCGATCGCGGAGTTCACCGACCCCTGTGCCAGCGGGAACAGCGTGAAGGGGATCGCCACCCACGAGATCGCGACGACGAACAGGGCCGGCAGGTCCTCCCGCGCGATCGACGTCCGGCGGGCACGGGGAAGGACGCCAACGACGGCCACGCCGAAGAGGATCCGGAGCCACGTGACGAGGCCGGGCTCAAATGACTCCAGGCCGATCGCCATGAACAGAAACGAGGAGCCCCAGATCGTGCCGATCGAGGTCAGCAGCGCCCAGTCCACGGGCGCGAACGCGCCGCGGTGCGTTCCGTGCGAGGTCGACAGCACACGGGTCCCCATCGTCCGAACAACGACCAACGTCAGTCGATCGTGAAATAGTCCGGTCCCGCGTAACGGCCGGTCCGTTCTTTCTCGATCTGCATCAGCACGTCGTTCAGCAACGAGGACGCGCCGATCCGGAAGCGGTCCGGAGTCATCCACGTCGAACCTAGGGTCTCGTGCAGCAGGACCAGGTTCTGGATCGCCTGCTTGGCCGTGCGGACCCCGCCCGCCACCTTGATGCCGACGGCGCGGCCCGTGTCCCGGTGGAAATCCCTCGCCGCCTCCATCATGCAGAGGGCCACCGGCATCGTGGCGTTCACGGCGATCTTGCCCGTGGACGTCTTGATGAAATCCGCGCCCGCGGCCATCGCCAGCATGCTCGCCTGCCGCACGCGGTCGTAGGACCCGAGCTCGCCGGTCTCGAGGATCACCTTCAGGTGAGCCGCGCCGGCGGCCTCGCGGGCGGCGACGAGCTCCTCGAAAGCCTGAGCGTAGCTCCCACCGAGGAAAAGGGAGCGGTTCAGCACGATGTCGATCTCGTGCGCGCCCGTCTCCGCCACATCGTGGATCTCTTGCAGACGCGCCTCCAGGGGGCCGAGTCCGCTGGGGAAGCCTCCCGCCACGCTCGCGACCTTCACCCTGGTGCCGTCGAGCTGCTC
>CBHFMJ010000079.1:0-9049 GCA_965994715.1 uncultured bacterium
TCGACCGCTTCCTCCCGGCGCACCGAGCATCCCAGCTGCTCCCCCACCGAGCTCACGACGCAGAACCGCTCCTCCTCGTGCACGATCTCGATCGCGCCAAGCGCCCCGTCGGCCTCCTCGCGGGAGCCGAGTTCGCACGGCAGCGGCTCGGCCTCGGAGAGATCGAGATCCGCGAACGTGGCAGGTGATGGGGGGGGCGACGCGGAGGCGGATGCCGACGGAGATGCACTCGGAGATGCGGACGCCGAGGGGGACGGCGTCGGCGAGGGCTCGGGTGGGGCCGGGAGGACGCAATACGAACGTTCGGTGACAGTGACCTCGAGCGCATCCTTCGCGTCCTCGGCCTTCGCGCGCGTCCCGAAGCACCGGATCTGCTCGCCGGTCGCCTGTGTGAGGCAGTACGCGCTCGCGGCGGGCGAGGGGCCGGCGGAGGGCGATGCCGTGGCGCTCGGGCTCGGAGTGGCAGACGTGCTGGGCGTCGGTTCCGGCTTCGGTCCGACCTGGACGCCGGTGAGGAACGTGTCGGCCTGTGCTCGGCTCGAGAAGCACTCGATCTCCTCGCCCTCCCCGTCGACGACGCAGACCTCGGACGGCTGGTCCTGTACCTCGAGGCTCTCCAGCACGTCTCGGACGTCGTCCTCGGACTCGGAGCACCCATGGATCAGGTCTTCGCCTTCCAGGCAGAAGAGATCGGCTGGTCGCCGGCGCACCGTCGCGTCGGCGCTGCCCGGGATCTGCACCTCGATCGTGTTCCCCGACAGCGCGATGTCGGGTTCACCCACTCCGAACGCGTCCACTCGGTTCCGGATGTTCTCGAGCGCCTGTTCCATCACGTCCTGCGGCGTCCCTTCGGGGGCGGTCAGGATCACGGAGGCTCCACCCTGGAGGTCGAGTCCGAGTGTCGGGCGCAGGCTCCCGCCGAGGAATCCCACCGCGGCGGCAGCCACGAGGATCAGGACGAAGATGATGGACGCCCAGAGGGCGCGATTGCGTCTCACGCCAGCTCTGCCCCGTTGATCACCAGTCGGAAACGGGCATCGAGCAACTCGGCGGCGTGACGGCAGAGCTGCATGCGTCCGAGGAAGATCTCGAAGTACTCCATAACCTTGCTGATGTCGGTGTCGATCGTCAGCTCGAGGCTGACGGTGCGGGGTCCGGAGTCTACCGAGAGGAAGGAACGCTCGACGGCATGATTCACCCGATCGTGCACGTCGAACTCGATGCGACCGGACTTGCGCACGCGGCTCCTGTGGACATCCGACTTGTCGGCGAGGATCACGGCGGCGGAGATCGGCGACACGGCGACCCCTTCGGTCTCCTCGTGGTTCGCGATCGCGGCGAGGATCGGCATCAGATCCGCGCCGTGCACCGAGTCTCGGAGCGATTGGTAGACGAGGATGGCGCCGGTCTGCCCGTGCGCGTCACGGGCGAGCGAGTTCCCCACGTCGTGCAGGTACCCGGCGACCGATGCGAGCGTGGCCTCCCGCTCCGTGAAGTCGAGGCGACTCAGCACCTGATAGGCGATGTTGGCGACGAGGTTCGCGTGACGGAACCCGTGCTCGGTGTAACCCATCGCCTCCATGACACGGTCGGCGGACGCGATGTAGAGCGAGAGCTCCTCGCTCCCCTGGACGTCTTCGAGCGTGACGGTTGCCCGATCCCGGGGTCCGGCGGGCGTGGGTGCCGGATGGGTGGGGACCGGCTCCACCGGCATACGGGGAGCCGGCTCGTCGGGTTCACGAACCGCGGCTGCAGGGTTCTGAGGATCGCGAGGCTGGACCGGGTCGCTCACGAGCCGGGCTCGGCGCCTTCCACCTCGTCCTCGAACTCGTCGTCGTCGGCCAGGCGCGTCGCGACGGCGGCCCGCGCGAGCCTGATCTCGACGCCCGGAGCGACCTCCACCGTCACGATGCCGTAGTCGTCGTCGATCTCGGTGATCGTGCCGTAGATCCCCGCGGTGGTCACGATGTCGTCGCCGACCTCGATCGACGATTGCATCTCCATCTGCGCCCGTCGGCGCTGGTTCTGGGGGCGGATCAGCAGGAAGTAGAAGACGACGCCGATGAGCAGGAGCGGGAGGAAGCTCACGATGGCGTTCGGCTGCGCCTGAGTTTGAGCGAGGATGGCGAGCATGCAGACCTCCATTGAGGGGACGAGGGAGTCTACCTCGCCCCTCTAGAGCGGCAGCGTGCCGGGGACCGAGGTGCCCAGGTGGCGGTACGCATGCTCGGTGGCGACACGCCCGCGTGGCGTCCGGCGGAGGAACCCCAGCTGGAGGAGGTAAGGCTCGACGACGTCCTCGACCGTATCGGACTCTTCGCCGACCGCTGCCGCGAGCGTCGACAGGCCCACGGGCCCGCCCCCGAACTTGTCGATCAGCGTCGCGAGGATCGAATGGTCCAGACGGTCGAGCCCCTGATCGTCCACCTCGAAGACCTCCAGCCCCGCCGCGGCCACCTCGAGCGTGACGGAGCCGTCGTGGCGCACCTCGGCGAAGTCACGCACCCGGCGGAGGAGCCGGTTGGCGATCCGCGGTGTGCCGCGCGAGCGCCGGGCGATCTCCGCGGCGGCGTCGCCGTCGACGGGGACCGTGAGGATCCCGGCCGAGCGCATCACGATCTTGGCCAGGTCGTCCGCGGAGTAGTAGTCGAGGCGGGGCGAGAAGCCGAACCGCTCCCGGAGCGGGAGCGTCAACCGCCCCGGTCGGGTGGTGGCGCCGACGAGCGTGAACCGCGGCAGCTCCAGCCGGATCGAGCGCGCCGTCGGTCCCTTCCCGAGGACCACGTCCAGGTTGAAGTCCTCGAGCGCCGGATAGAGCACCTCTTCGACCGGTCTGGGCATCCGGTGGATCTCGTCGACGAACAGCACGTCGCCGTGCTCCAGGTTCGTGAGGATCGCGGCGAGGTCGCTCGGACGGTCGAGGGCCGGTCCCGACGTCGGTTGGAACCCCGCGCCCATCTCGTGGGCCACGATCCGCGCGAGCGTCGTCTTCCCGAGGCCGGGAGGGCCGCTGAACAGGAGGTGATCCACGCCCTCGCCGCGCTTGCGCGCGCCGTCGATCAGGAGATGGAGCTGCTCCTTCACGCGCTCCTGGCCGACGAAGTCGTCCAGCGTGCGCGGGCGCAAGGCGATGTCGAACTCGCGATCTTCCTCGGTGAGGGCGTCGGGATCGACCGGGCGATCGGCCGCCACTCCTTCGGCTTCTGGCATCCGGATCGTCTCGTCGTCGGTCATCGGCCTACCTTCTGCAGCGCCTCGCGAAGGATGTCGTCGGCCTCGCGGCCGTCGGCCTCGATCCCGCGCATCGCCTCGCCGGCCTCGGTGGCGGTGAGCCCGAGCGACAGGAGCGCGTCGCGGACGTCGGCCATCGGTCCCTCGGAGGGGAGCTCGGCCTCGCCGCCGAGCTTCTCGGCCAGGTCGAGGACCACCCGCTGCGCGACCTTCTTCCCGACGCCCGGAACCACGGTGAGCGCAGCGGCGTCGCCGTTGACGATCGCGCGGGTGAGGGTGACGGGCTTCAGGACCGACAGGAACGCGAGCGCGACCTTCGGCCCGACGCCGGTCACCCCGGTCAGCAGGTCGAAGAGATCCCGTTGGTCGACCGCAGAGAACCCGTACAGGGTCATCGAGTCCTCGCGCACGACCATCCGGGTGAACAGCCGCGTCGTCTTCCCCACCGAGGGGAGCGTCGCCACGACGGACGTGGGAACGAGGACGTCGTAGCCGACACCGCCGACGCCGATCACCACCCGAGTGGCGCCCTTCTCCACGACCTCTCCGTCGAGGAACGAGATCACCGCGACCCCGATCGGACGAGACCCTGCATGCGTGCTCCCACGAGATGGGTGAGCGCCACGGCGACGGCGTCGGCGGCGTCCGCCTGCAGTGGCACGTCCTGCAGCCCGTGGACCCGAACGAGCGCCCGCCGTACCTGCGCCTTGTCGGCATTGCCCATCCCGGTCACCGCGATCTTCACCTCGTTGGGACCGTACTCGGTGACCGACAACCCCGCGTCGGCCGCCACCACCATGATCGCGCCCGTGGCGCGCGCCACGGTGAGCGCGCTCACGTGGTTCTTGTTCCAGGCCACCCGTTCCAGGGCCATGGACGCGGGTCGGTGGACCGAGACGGCTTCCCGGACGGCGACGCAGATCTGTCGGAGACGCTCGGACTCATCCGAACCGGCCGCGGTGGAGACGGCGCCGGCCCAGACCAGTGCCGCCTTCCTCCCGTTGCCCTCGACGACGGCGAGGCCCAGCCTGGCCAGGCCGGGGTCCACGCCGAGCACGCGACTCTCGAACATCCGTTCGCTCGAGTCTAGGTGGGGGAGGGAGCCCGGGCAACGACCCGACGAACCCTCAGAGGGAGGCCATGACCTCTTCGGGGATGTCGAAGTTCGCGTAAACGTTCTGCACGTCTTCGAGGTCCTCGAGGGCATCGATCAGCTGCAGGACCTTCTTCGCCTCGCCGCCGTCGACGGGGATCGTGGACTGCGGCAACATCGTGAGCTCCGCCGAGAACAGCTCGATCCCGGCGCCGCGGAGCGCGTCGCGGACCGCGGCCAGGTCCGTCGGATCGGTCACGATCTCCCACGAGCTCTCGGAGTCGTTCATGTCCTCGGCGCCGGCATCGAGCGCCTGTTCCAGCAGTCGCTCGTCGTCCGGCGCGGCCGCTTTCTCCACCACGATCACGCCCTTTCGCGTGAACATCCAGGCGGTCGACCCCGTCTCGCCCAGGTTGCCGCTGTTGCGGGTGAACGCGTGCCGGACGTCTTGGGCCGTGCGGTTGCGATTGTCCGTCAATGCCTCGACGAACAGAGCGATGCCGCCCGGTGCGTATCCCTCGTAGGTGATCTCCTCGTACCGAGCGCCGTCCGCGTCGGAACCGCTCCCCCGCTTGATCGCGCGGTCGATGTTGTCGCCGGGGACCGAGGAGGCCCTCGCCTTCTCGACCGCCGACGCGAGCGTCATGTTCGCCGCGGGGTCGCCGCCGCCTTCCCGCGCCGCGACCTCGATCGCGCGGAGGAGCTTCGCGAACTGGTTCGAGCGCTTCGCGTCGTTCGCTGCCTTCTTCCGCTTGATCGTCGCCCATTTCGAATGACCGGACATTCGCACCTACCTCGGGAGGGAAAGGAAGTACTCGTGGAGGGCGGTCTCGCCGACCAGCTCGGGGTGGAACGAGGCCGCGAGCAGGTTGCCCTCCTGCAGGACGACCGGCCGGCCCTCGTACGACGAGAGCACGCGGACCTCGGAGCCCACGCCCTCGATCCACGGGGCGCGGATGAACACCCCGCGGACCAGGTGGTCGATCCCGTCGACGTCCACGTCGGCCTCGAACGAATCCACCTGTCGGCCGTAGGCGTTGCGCCGGACGGTGACGTCCATCAGCGAAAGCAGCGGCTCCCCATCGAGCACCCGCTCCGCCATCACGATCATCCCGGCACACGTGCCGAGGATGGGCATCCCGTCCCGCGCACGTTCCCGCAGGGGATCCACCAGATCGCCCGCATGCGCCAGCTTCGCGATCGTCGTCGACTCACCGCCAGGTATCACGAGCCCGTCGACGTCCGCGAGCTCCGTTGCCGTTCGGACCTCGACCGGGACGGCGCCGGCGGTCGCAAGCACGCGGACGTGCTCACGGAAATCACCTTGCAGCGCCAGGACGCCGACCTTCAAGGACCGCTCCTTACCAGCCGCGATCTTGGAGCCGGGTCTCGAGCGAGCCGATCTCGAGTCCGTGCATCGGCTCCCCGAGTCCGTGCGAGACCTTCGCCAGGATCTCCGGGTCGTTGAAGTGCGTCGTCGCCTCGACGATCGCCCTAGCGCGCGGCGCGGGGTCCTCGGACGTGTAGATGCCCGACCCGACGAAGACGCCGTCGACCCCGAGCTGCATCATCAGCGCTGCATCGGCCGGCGTGGCCAGCCCTCCCGCCGCGAAGTTCACGACTGGGAGCTTGCCCTGCTCCGCGACCATGCGCACGAGGTCCACGGGCGCGCCGAGCTCCTTCGCCTTCGTGACGTACTGCTCCGGCCGGAGCTGGGTCACCTCCGCGATCTGCCGCAGCATCGCACGCTGGTGCCGAACGGCCTCCACGACGTTCCCGGTCCCGGCCTCGCCCTTCGTGCGGATCATCGCGGCGCCCTCGGCGATGCGCCGGAGAGCCTCGCCGAGGTCGCGCGCTCCGCACACGAACGGCACGGTGAACGCCCACTTGTCGATGTGATACTCCTCGTCCGCTGGCGTGAGGACCTCGGACTCGTCGATGTAGTCCACTCCGAGGGACTGCAGGATCTGCGCCTCGACGAAGTGCCCGATCCGCGCCTTCGCCATCACCGGGATCGAGACGGCCTGCTGGATCTCCTCGACCTTCGTCGCGTCGGCCATCCGAGCGACGCCTCCGTCGCGCCGGATGTCGGCCGGCACACGCTCGAGCGCCATCACCGCGCACGCGCCGGCGTCTTCCGCGATCTTCGCCTGCTCGGCCGTGGTGACGTCCATGATGACGCCGCCCTTCAGCATCTCGGCCAGGCCGGACTTCACCGTGAAGGTGCCGGTTTCGCGCTGCATTCGCCCTCCTTGTCCTGCCCTGGCCTCTGCCCTGGCGCCTGCGCGGGGTGCGCTGGGATGACCCGAGTGTACCGCCGCCGACCTGCGGAGAAGCCGGCTGCCCTAGCGCTCGAACGTCGCTCCGTCTCCGTCCTTCGGCATCAGCTCGACGAACGTCGTGCCGGGCGCGAGAGCGATCTCCTCACCGGCCCGGGTCTCGAAGACGGTTACATCTCCGAGCGACTCGCGTCGCCACCGACCGACGACGAGACGGCCGTCCCGCAGGACCCAGGCACGACCATCACCCAGGAGCTCCACCTCGGGCGACGGGAACCCGGCCACGTCGAGGATGTCGGATTCCGTGACGACGACCTCCTGGATCACGACGTTGTCGACGGCGATCTCCGCACCGCCCTCCGTCAGCATCGGCGCGCCGTCCAGCTGCCGGACCCACCGATCGCCGTCCCAGGCCCACTCGACCACGTTCGAGCTGGAGAACGCGACGGCGGCGGAGGAGCGACGCTTGCTCGGAGTGGGCACGTCCTCGTCGAATGGGAAGAGCGCCGGTGGGGCAGAGACGTCGACGCCGGCCTCCGTGGCGAGGCGGAAGAGCGGCCTGGTGGCGACGAAGAGATTGTGCGGCGCGGACCTCGCGTCGTCGCGTTCGTAGGCGACGTTCCCGGACGTTTCCGTGAGCTGGACGAGGTCCGCATCCTCGAGGGCGGCGGTCACCTTCGGGTGGGCGCCGGAGAACGCGAGGATCGGCTGGTCCGAGAGCTGGAGCAGGATCTTGGGATCGGTCGTCCTCGCGCTCCGCACCGGTCCCACGCGCCCCGCGTCACGGCATTGGAAGAGCGCGGCGAACCGGCTGATGCCACCCTCCACGGGCTCCTCGTAGATCACGTCGGCGCGTTCGAGACCCGCGAGCGGATACGCGTCGCGGGTGTTCTCGACCTTCACCGCCAGGACCGGCCGATCGGGCGGACCCTCATCGCCTCGGACCTTCCCGGTGAGGGGGCAAGGGTCCGGGCCGCCCGCCACCACGTCCACGATGCTCTTGAGCGGCCCGGGAGCGTTCCCCGTGAAGGCGAGGACCGCCAGCACGCCGACCACAGCAGCGGCCGCCACGCCGATCACGACCTTCCCTCGTTGGGTCAATGCCACGGAGAGCCTCCTGGTTCTCGATATCCCGATGCACGAGTTGCGGGGGGAACGGAACGGGTCCCTCACGGGACCCGACGATCGAGACTATCTCCGGACACCCATCCACCCAAACACCCACGGGCATCTCGACGGGAACGTCACATCTCCTCCAGGCGACGGATGCGTTCTGCGAGGGGCGGATGCGTCGAGAACAGCCGCTCCAGCGTCCCGAGCCGCTCACCTTCGAGCCGCGAGGGCTGATTCAGCCAGAGGTGCGCGGTGGCGTTGTTCGCGGAGCGCATCGCGGTGGGTGCCGACTGGAGCTTCTTCAGCGCGCCGATCAGCCCGGGTGGATAGCGCGTGAGCATCGCCCCCTGTGCGTCAGCCAGGAACTCGCGGTTGCGGGACACCGCCAGTCGGATCAGCTGTCCGAAGATCGGCGCGAGGATCAGGAGGAGGAACCCTACGGCGAAGATGATCGCGGACGCCGCGCCGCCACCGGAGTCGCCGCCCCGCCTGCCGCGGAACCCGCCCCACCACCACATCCGCATGAAGAACTCCGCCAGAAGCACCGCGGCCCCCACGAGCGTCGCGACGACGGTGCCGACGAGGATGTCGCGATCGAGGACGTGGGCCATCTCGTGCCCGATCACGCCCTCCAGCTCCACCCGGTTCATCGTGTCCAGGAGTCCCTGCGTGACGGCGACGTGGCTGTGCTCGGGATCTCGCCCGGTCGCGAAGGCGTTGGGAGCGCTCTCCGGCACGATCCAGACCTTCGGTTTCGGGGTCCCGGCGGCGATCGCGAGCCCCTCGACCAGGTTGTGCAGCCGAGGCGCATCCTCCTTCGAGACCTCCTTCGCTCGCGTCGACGCGAGCACGATGCGATCCCCGTAGAAGTAGGACCCCACCGACATCCCGACCGCGACGATCAGCGCGATCACGAGCCCCACCGGCCCGCTATCCGTCAGGACACCGAGCGCGTAGCCCACGCCGCTCAACAGGAGGACGGCGAGCACGAACAGGATCGCCGTCTTCCGCTTGTTCGCCGCGATCTGCTCGTACACGGGCTAAGAGAGGTCCACCGGGACCGGCCCGCGGGTCGGTTCGTCGATCTCGAAGAAGGGACGCTCGGTGAAACCGAACGCACCCGCCACCACTGAGGACGGGAACGACTGGATCAACGTGTTCAGCCGCATCACCTGGTCGTTGTAGAACTGCCGGGCGTAGGCGATCTTCGACTCGGTCGCGACCAGCTCCTCCTGGAGGGCGAGGAAGTTCTCGTTCGCCTTCAGCTCCGGGTAGGCCTCGACCACCGCCAGGAGCTGGCGGAGGCCGGCGGTGACCTGGTTCTCGGCGGCGG
>CBHFMJ010000080.1:0-9039 GCA_965994715.1 uncultured bacterium
ACCGGGGTCGTGTTCGTCACCACGCTCCTGCCGCTGCACGCGATCCGAGGGATCCGGTAGACGCCGCTCAACATCTCCTGCGTCGTTCCCGGCATGAACGCACCGATCGGGTAGGCCCCCATGTCTGCCAGGAGCTCCGCGCGGAGTCCGACGAGCGTCCCGTCTCGCGTGGCGCCGAGCTCCACGGTCTGGGTCTGGGCGCGGCCGTGCGTCAGCGAGACCATCGACTCCGACCGCGTCTCCTGCCACCGGACGGGCCTGCCCAGGCGCGCGGCGATCGCCGCCACGGCGTGGTACTCCGCGTACACCTGGAGCTTGGCGCCGAACGCGCCGCCAACATCGGGCGCGATCGCCCGCACGCGATCACGCCCGACCCCCAGGGTCTCGGCGAGATCGTCGCGCACGTCGAAGGGGATCTGCGTCGACACCCACACCGTGAACGAGCCGTCCCCTTCGGGCACCACCGCGATCCCGTTCGTCTCCAGCGGCGCCGGCGCCACCCGCTGGTTCACGAACCGGCCGCGAACCACGACATCGGCGCCGCCGAGCGGATCGTCGGGACCGGTGGCTTCGAACGAATGCGCGACGTTGGTGCCGAACTCCGGCCAGAGCAACGGCGCACCGTCCGCGATCGCCGCCTCCGGGTCCACCACGGTCGCGAGCGGCTCGTAGTCCACGGCGGCGAGCTCCGCGGCGTCGATCGCCTCGCCGACGCTCTCCGCGACCACGACGGCGAGGATCTCCCCGACGAAGCGCACGGCGTCGTGCGCGATGGGTTCCCGGCTGAACAGCCCTTCGAGCTCGCCGTCCGCGGCCCCCTCGACGGTGCCGGAGGGCGGCAAGGGAGCCAGCTCCAGATCCCGTGCGGTGTAGGCACCCACGACCCCCGGGGACGCCAGACAGCCGGTCACGTCGAGGCCATCGACCCGCGCGTGCGGCATGCTGGAACGGACGAAGACGGCGTGCAGGGCGCCGGGGATCTCGACGTTGTCGAGGTATCGGCCCTCACCTCGGAGGAACCGGGGATCCTCCGATCGGAGAGCCGGCACGCCGAACATGGAGGGAGGCGCCGTCGCCACGGCGCCGATACTGGCATCGGAAGGAGCGCTCGACATGCGGAGGATGGGGATCCTGGCAGCTTCGGTGGCTCTGTCCCTGGCCATCTCGATCGCCGGCCTCAGGGGCCACGGGACCCGGCCCGCCCTCGCGGGCGGCTTCAGGGCGGTCCGCGTCGTATCCGGGCTGGCGAGCCCCGTCGGCTTCACGTTCACGCCCGGAGGCCGCCTCGTCTACCTCGAGCGGCACACGGGATGGCTCCGCTTCCGCAATCTCCAGACCGACGTGGACGTGCGCGTGCACCGTGTCCTCGGCGTCAACTCGGACGGGGAGCGGGGCGCGCTCGGGGTCGCGGTCCATCCGTCGTGGCCTGCGAAGCCGTTCGTGTACGTCTTCGTGACCCGCAACACCACCAAAGGTCTCCGGAATGAGGTCGTGCGCATCAAGGTGGAGAACGACGACGGGGTCGGGGTGAAGCGGCTCTTGTCCGTGGCCGCCGGTCCCGCGAGCAACCACAACGGCGGACGGATCGCGTTCGGGCCCGACGGCAAGCTCTACGTCGTGATCGGCGACAACGCCCAGCCGTCGAACTCACAGGATCGAACCGGCAACCTGCGCGGGAAGATCCTTCGCGTGAACCCTGACGGATCGATCCCGCCCACGAACCCGTCCCGCTCGAGGATCTGGGCCTACGGGATCCGGAACTCGATCGGCTTCGCGTTCGACCCTCGGAACGGTCGCCTCTGGGAGTCGGAGAACGGCCCGGGCTGCAACGACGAGGTGAATCGCATCGTGCGGGGGGGCAACCACGCGTGGGGACCGAGCGAATCGTGCCCCGAGACGAACAACAGCGGACCGACCCCTCGGATCAAGCCGAAGCACACGTTCGTGAACACGGTGGGGCTGACCGGGCTTGCCTTCTGCGACAGATGCGGACTCGGTGCGCCGTTCCACGGGGACCTCGTGGTCGGCGCCGTGAATGACGGACGGATCCGACGGTTCGACCTGAACGCGAACCGTACGGGGTTCGATGCGGGTCCGCTGCTCGTCGTCGACCGTCCGGGGCCGGTGCTCTCGATCGAGGTGGCACCCAACGGTCGGATCTTCTTCAGTGACTTCGACTCGATCTACCGCCTCGCTCCAGCCTGAGCGACACACACCCCTCGCGCGTGAACCCCTCCACGGGGTAGGCTCCAGGGAACGATGGCGGAGGTCGAGGGCGGCGGCCCCGTCGAGGACGGCCCGAGAGGCTCGACGTGGACATCGGCCTTCCCAAACGCGTGATCGAGATCGAGCCGGCATCGCTGCCGGTGCCCGAGCCCGCGCCTATCCTGGAGCCGTCCGTCGATCCCCCGCCGGAACCGAGTCCGGCGCCGGTCCCGGAGCCTGCACCCGAGGGTGTTCCGGATGCGAGCCCGGCGAGGACCACGACGACGACCGATCGCCGATGAGGACCGCGACCTCCGTCGTCCGAGGTCTCCCGGTCGAGGTCGAGCTCGAACCCATCCTCGCATGGCGTTCGTGGACGCTCACCGGGCGACGGGATGGCGAAGGCCTCCTGCTCCGACCCGTCACAGCCGGTTCGAGGGCATGGCGCCCCCGTGAAGTCGCGCAGGCCACGTGCCGGCTCGCCTGGTCGCACGAGGCGCCGAACGCCGATTGCAGCTGCGGCCTGCACGCGACCCGGGACCTGGAGTATCTGCGGCGGACACGTTGTCCAGCCGTGCTCGGTCGTGTCGCGCTCTGGGGGCGGGTGATCGAGCACGAGCACGGCTTCCGAGCTCGATTCGCGTACCCGCAGCGCGTGCGCCTGATCTGCCAGTTCTGCTTCTGGCAAGAGAGCGCGGCCGCCTCTACGCCCGATGTCGTGTCCTGGTACGCGAGGGACCTGCTCGTTCCGATGTGCGTGCACCACCTGGGCGTGGCGGAGGCGAACGGCATGCGACCCCGGCGGATCCTGCCGGCCGCGCTCGTCGACCTTCGTCTGCGCGAGACCTACGCGGTGGATCCGCTGGCCATCGAGCTGATCGAGGGCTAGGGCTCGACCTTCGGGAAGACCACCATGAACGAGGGTCCGTCGACCGTGATCTCCGTGCCCTGCAGCTCGGCGAGCCGCACCGCGAAGGTCATCTCAGAGGTGATCGCGGCGGCCTTCTTGTTGTCGTCCTCGACGGCGACACGTGCTCCCGTCTCGACCTCACGCAGCCGCACCAAGATCATCGCGCCCGCCCTCGTTCGGTCACGTGCGGCATCGAGCATCGCCTCGACGATCTGCCGGGCTCGGACCGGATCCACGAACGCGCTGATGGGTTGGGAATCGAGGCGGACGAGGCGGTCCTCGAGATGCGTCGCATCTTCCAAGGTGGTCGTGAGGAGCGCTTCCATGTCGGTGCGTCGAGGCTTCAGACGGAGCGAACCGTTGATGATCCGATGCGCGTCGTGGAGGTCCGCGGCGAGTTGATCCAATCGGCGGAGCGACGATGACAGCTGACGGAGCACGGACTTCCCTTCGCTCGATTGCGTGGTCGCCTGCAGGGAGAGCGCCAGTCCGGAGGCACGGGTGAGCGGAGAGCGGAGGCTCCGCGCGATCGCGGCCCGCAGATCCATCTCGGTCTCGGACTCCTCCGCCGCCACGGGCCCGGTGAGCTTGCGGGTCGCACTGAGTCCCAGGCGCTGCCGGAAACGGCTCTTTCCCTCGGCGGCCTGATCCTCGAAGTCGCGCGTGCGCTCCTCGGCCTCGCGCGCCTGCGCCTCGGCCGCTTCGACACGGGCCTCGAGGTCCTGCAGGAGTTCCCCCAGCCGCGAGCCGGCGACCGGACGTCCCTCCGCACGTGCGGCTCGATCCTCCGCTTCCTGCACCCGCGCGTTCGCCTGCGCGAGCCGTTGTCGGAGCTCGGCGATCCCCGCGTCATCCCACGCCGGATCACGCTTCCATCTCATGGGCCTGTCCCCGATCCTCCGGCTCCCGGATGGGTGGCGGCCGGCCCGGTCGCTCCATCGGCGGACAGGGGAGGCTCGGAGAGGGCGGTGAAGCCCTTCCGGCCGATCGGGGGGGTCCTCATCGGCTGCATGGAGTTGCAATACTGCGCTCTCGGTCGATAGCGGGGCAACCCCTCTCGCCCGACCCCCTCAAGCACCGCGGCCGCGGGGCCGATACGAGAACCCTGGACGAGACCGGGGGTGGGATCGGCGTGCGGGGGATCGTGAGGTTCTTGACGGCGGGCGCCGCGGCGGCGGCGACGCTGGCGGTGCTCTCCGGCACGGCACCCGTTGCGGCCTCCGAGGTGAGCGACGCTCTTCGAGCGAACAAGCGGGTCGACCGCCGGATCCACGAGATCACACGGGAGGCGCGCGCACGATCCCGCGCCCTCGATCGAGCGGTGACGACGACCCAGCGCGAGAACGACGCGCGTCCGGGGCGGCAGACCCTCACGGCCCTGCATCAGGCCCGGAGGAACGAACGACGGTTCAAGGCCTGGACCGACGACCGCCTCGGAGGCCTCACCGCGCGCCGCGACGACCTGCAGTCCTGGCTCGACACCTGGGCGATCTTCAGGGTATGCCCGGTGGATGGCCCTCGCTTCATCCACGACGACTTCGGCGAGATCGTGAGCGTGGAGGGCGTCGAGCCCCACGTCCACATGGGCAATGACATCGAAGCTCCCACCTGGACGCCGATCCGCGCACCGTTCGACGGCTACGCATCCTCGTCGTATTCGCCGTTGGGCGGGTATCAGGCGTACGTCCGGGGCGATCTCGGCTACGTTTTCAACGCCCACCTGATCGCCTACGGCGACCTCGGCTGGGTCCGCGCGGGCACGATCATCGGCTACGTCGGCGCCACCGGTGACTCCACCGCTCCACACGATCACTTCGAGTGGCACCCGTGGCACGGGCGCGCGGTGGACCCCTACTACCTCCTCACCCTCGTCTGCGACTGAGGCCCGTTCTCACCGACCGTTCTGCGAGAAGTGCTGATAGTCCTTCACGGACGTCCAATCGCCGCCCCACTCCCAGCCGCGAGCGCGGAACGCCCACCAGACGGCGTCGCCGTGGAAGATCATCCCGCGCCTTCGATCGGTCCGATCCACGTAGCGGGCGCCGTTCGACGGTGAGACCCCACCGCTCCACACGTACGGGTTCTCCACCGGGTTGATGTCGATCGCCCGGCCGTAGGCGTGCTGGGACCACACGCCCGGCTGGCCGGCGCGCCAGCGGCAGTTGAAGGCCGAGGTGTTGTCGTGCTCCATCGACGTGCGATCGTCGGCTCCGTAGTAATCCACGAGGCGCATCCCGCGGATGGGGTAGGAGACGTCGTAGAGCCGGCCGAAGGCGCCGGCGATGCGCGTCGCCACCCGCGCGTGGACGACGAGCCGTCCCATGTGGGCCTGCCGATCGAATCCCCAGTATCGGAGCACGATCACCCGGAGCTTCCTGAGGTGCACGGGACACCCTGGGCGCCACGAGACCCCGTTCATCCACGCTCGGAGGCCGTCGGGCAGACGCGAGATGGTGGCGACGTACTCAGGTCGGGCGGGAGCAGCCGTCGGTGAGGGAGCGGCCGACCGGGCGGGAGCCGCCGACGCGGGCGCGATCAGGATCGAGACGGCGAGGGTCGATAGGAGGAGAAGGCGCACGTCCTTCAGCGTACCCTCCGGCTCAACGCCACTGGTGGCCGTCGTCCTCGCTGGTTGCGCGTTTGCTGTCCACCGCGCGACTCAAGCGGGCCCGGAGGTTCACCCCCTCGTCATCGCGGTCGGCCGCGAACCCGTTCGTCGGATCGTCCTCGGCGCCCGCCGAGACGTCCATACCCTTCTTGAGCAGGAGCACCTCGGCATTGAGCGCCGCGCTTCGCTCCTCGGCGACCTGCACCCGTTCGAGCGCGGCCGCGAGCTCCGCGCGGAGCCGGCCGTCGTCGGCGGGTACCGACACATCACCGCGGTCGCGTGCGAACCGCAGCTCCGCTTGCGCGTTCTCGGCCTCCGCGTAGGCGTGTCGCGCTCGCAGCTCAGTCTGCTCGAGACGCTTCTCGAGCTCGCGGATCTCGGCATGGAGCGCAGGGACGCGGCCGTCGTCCTCGGCGACCGGGGTCGGCGTGGGGTCGGACGGAAGTGCATCGGCTCGCTCGGCGGCCAGTCGTGCGGTCTCCTCGGCCCGAGCGAGCGCCTCCTTCGACTCCATGACGCTCGCCTCGAGCTCCGCGGCGCGGCGGGTCGCCTCCTGCAGCTCACCCTCGAGGGCCGCGATCCTCTCCGAGCCGTCGCTGCTCGCGGCGTCCCGGGCGGCCAGATCGGCACGAGCGGCCTCGAGCTCTTCACGTCCAGCGCGCAACTGCTCCTCGATCGCACGGATCTGCTCGTCCTTCTGCGCGGCCTCCTGCTGCTTCGCGGCGAGTTGGTCCTCGGTGGTGCGAAGCGCCTCGCCTTGGCTCGAGCTCGCGGCCTCCAGCCGCGCCTCCAGGTCGGTCGCCTTCGATTCGGCCACCGCCAAGCGGTCGCGGGCCTCTCGGAGCACGGTCGTGTGTTCGGCGAGCTCCGATTCCAGCGTGGCGACCCGCGAGCCGTCCTCGCTGCGGCGACGCTCGTTCTCCGCCTCGAGCTCCGCGATCAGCGTCCGGAGGGAATCGACCTCCTGCTGGTTCGCGTTCTCGCCCGCTTCCCGCCGGTCGATCTCGTGCCGGAGCTCGGACAACTCCCGCTGGAGATGCGCGACGGTCGCCTCGCGCTCCGCGAGACGCTCTTCAGCGTCCGCGATCCTCGCTTTCGCCTCCTCGGCGTGCGCTTGCACCTCGTTGGCGTGCGCCTGCGCTTCGGCCGCCCTCGCGTCGGCGTCACGGAAACGGGCGTTCGCGTCCTCGCTCCGGGCATCGAGCTCGTTCCGCGCCGCGTCCAGCAGCGCGACGATGTCACGGAGCTCGCGATCCTTGGCCTCCAGCTCCTCCGAGCTCCGGACAGCGGCTGCGCGGAGCGACTCCAGCTCCTCGGTCCCGGCGGAGACGAGCCGTTCGCGCTGGGACAGCTCCTGCCTGACGGTCCCAAGCTCCTGGCGGGCCGACTCCAGCTCCTGGCGGACCCCGTGCAGCTCCTCTTCCGTACGCCGTGTCTCCGACTCGTGGCCGGCGACGGCGGTCTTCATGACCTCCAACTCCTCCGTGCCCGCGGACACCAGCCGATCGCGCTCCGACAGCTCGTCCCTGATGGTTCCGAGCTCCTGCCGAGCTGCTTCCAGTTCCTGCCGAGCCTGCCCCAGCTCTTCGTCTTTGCGACGCGTCACCGCTTCGTGCTCCACGACGCCGGCCTTCAGCGCCTCGAGCTCCTCGGCGACCACGGACGACGATGCCTCCTTCAGGAGCATCTCGTCGCGAACCGCAGTCAGCTCGTCCTGCATCCGGGTGACGGCTTCGTCGCGCTCGGTCATGCGGGCTTCGGCGCGCGCGGCCTGTTCGGTCGCGTCCGCGAGCGCGGACTTCAGCTCTGTGATCTCGCCGGACTCTTCCAGGAGGCGGAGCGAGAGGTCGGCGGCCCGCTCCTCCGCGCCCGTCAGGCGCGCGCGCGCTTCTTCCAGCACACCGCGATGCTCGACCAACCGCGACTCCAGCATCTCGACGGTCCGGTCCCGATCCTCCTTCTGCGCCCGCAGATCAGCGGTCGCGGACTCCATCTCGGACAACATGGACCGCAGGTTCACGAGCTCGGTCTCCGCGGCGGCCGCCTTCGCCTCAGCCTCTGCACGAACCGCGGACTCGCGAGCCTCGGATCCCGCGACCGCGGCCGCGATCCGCGGCTCCACGTCGGCGAGGGCAGCGGCCACGCGTGCTTCGGCCTCCGCGCGGATCGCCGTCTCCCGCGACTCCCTTTCCGCCGCTGCACGGGTCGCGTCCCGCTTCGCCTGCTCAAGGTGATCGCGGGTCTCCTCCAGCTCTCGACGCGCGTCGTCCAGGCTGGCGTGGGAGCGCGCGACCTCACTGTCGGCCACCTCCAGCCGCTCGACCAGTTCCGCCTCCCGGGCCTCTGCCGTCGAGGCCAGGACCCGCAGCTCCTTCGCCGAGGCCTCCGCCTCAGCCGCCCGCGCGAGCAGGCTGTTCCGCTCGGCGTCGGCGTCGGCCGCGCGGGTCTCCAGCTCGCTCAGCCGTTGCTTCAGGCCCTCGGCGGCGCTGCCCGCATCCTTGGCCATCTCCTGGATCCGCGCCTCGAGCGATCGGGATCGGGCGTCCGCTTCCTTCGCCTTGGTGGTGGCTTCCTCGAACCGGGACTCCAGGCCCGCGGCGTGGGCGACGGCCTCGTCGCGCTCCCTGACGGCCTCGGCGGAGCGATCCCGCGCCTGCACGAGACCGCGCTCCAGCTCGGTGACCCGCGCCTCTGCCTGCACCAGACGTGCAGCAGCCTCGCCTTTGTCGCTCTCGACGTCACCGATCAGTCGTTGCCGTTCCTCCTCCAGGCTGGCGACCCGTGCATCGGCAGACGCCAGCGCTGCGGTCGCTTCCCTCGCGATGGATTCGGATTCTGCACGCGCGCGCTCCGCTTCCACGAGGGCGGCTTTCGTCTCGTCGAGCGCCGGGCGGAGATCATCGACCATCGGACCATCGGAGTGCGACGCGATCGTCGCCTGCAGCTCGTCCGTCGTCGCCTGGAGTGCCTCCGTGGTGGCTCGAAGGGCATGAGCCTCCGCTGTCGCGCGATCGCGGTCTGCCGCGGTGCTCCGCAGCTGCTCCTCGAGCGTCCTGATCAGCTCGTCGGCCTGTTTCGTATGACCTGTCGGGGCATCCATGAGTTTCTCTCTGAGGGTCGTGACCTCGCTCTCGGCCCGCACCGCTCGGTCCAGGAGCTCCTGTGCGCGGCGGTTCGCCTCCTGAGCGGCTTCCACGGCTCCCGACGCTCCCGAGACGTCCTCGGCCCGCGCCTCGGCTTCGACCGCGCGAGCGGCCGTCTCACGAAGCTGCACCTCGAGCGCCCGGATGCGATCGACGGTCTCGTCCTCCTGTTC
>CBHFMJ010000081.1:0-8987 GCA_965994715.1 uncultured bacterium
TCCGGCATCAGGGCATACGACACCGCGATCCGATCGCCGGCCGGGCTGAGGGCGGTGTCGGAGATCCCGAGGCCGGGTGCGTCGATCCTGCGGACCTGCCGTCCCGTCGACGACTCGATGACTCGAACGAAGTCCTCGAACGGCCACGCTGCGGAAACGAGTGATCCGTCGGCGCTGAACGAGGGGGCGCCGACAGCCGTGTCCTCGGGGGGCCAACCGTTCGGATCGAACGTCGAGTCCGCGAGCCGCTCGCCGGTCTCGGGATCCCAGACGATCAGCGCGCCGTCGTCGCCGGCCGTGGCGAGCATCGAGCCGTCGGGCGAGAACGCGACGTCGTTGATGTCGACGTCGTTCCCCTGGAAGGCGGGCAGCGCGGGTTCCCCGGTCTCGGCGTCGCGGATGTCGATCATCTCGCTGTCTTCAGGTCCCTCCGTGACGAACACGCCCTGCGAGCTCCAGTCGAGCGCACCGCCGAGACCGGGAACGGAGAGCTCGATCCGCGACGCCGTCACCGCCCTATGGAGCGCCTCCTCCGCCTCGGGGAGGACGTCGCCGTCCACGGCACGAGTTGTCTCGATCGCCTCGAGCGCTAGCAGGACGCTGCGCTCCGCGTCGACGTCGAGGTTGGCGA
Source organism: uncultured bacterium (assembly GCA_965994715.1). Lineage (GTDB taxonomy): Bacteria > Actinomycetota > UBA4738 > UBA4738 > HRBIN12 > JAJNBA01. The sequence goes on from CBHFMJ010000081.1 coordinate 632, forward strand.
CCGAGGCCGCGGCGAGCTCCCTCGCGATCGCGACGCGACGTTCCTTCTGGGCGCGTCCCCGCTGGGTCATCGCGAATACTGTCAGGCCGACGGCAACCAGGGATGCGACGGCGAGCACGCCGACGACGGCGCGGAGTCGGCGGACCGACCGGCGCTCCAGGTCGCGTTCGTGGGCGACGCGGGCGTCCTCGTCCTTCCGCGACGCGTCCAGGTACTCACGCTCCGCCGGGGTGACGGCGATACCGGAGGACGCCTGCCACGCCTCGGCCTGCTCGAGCCGGGAGCCGCCGAGCAGGAACGAGGGGTCGCGATCGGCCTCGACCCACTCGCGCGCGGCCGTGGCGACCCGCCGCTCGGTGCGCAGGTCCTCCCGAGCCGCGTCGATCCACCGGTGCAGCCGCGGCCAGGCCGTGAGCATCGCTTCGTGCGCGAGCTCGATCGTCGGCTCTCCGGTGCGCCCATCCCGGTCGAACGAGAGCTGGCGCGAGGCGCCGAACGTGTCGAGGACCGTCGCCATCGCGTGCTGGTCGACATCGAGCGAGGCGATCTCCGCCCGCGACACCCGTCGCCGCGTATCCTCGGTCCCCTCCCCCAGGGCGACCAGCCGGAGGAACAGCTGACGAGCGGCCTCCTCCCCGTCCTCGTCGAGCTCCGCGTACAGCTCTTCGGCCCGCCGGCCCAGCGCACCCGAGACCCCGCCGATCTGCCGATAGGCCTCGAGGAAGAGGATCCTCCCGTCCCGGCGTTCGAAGAGCTCGGTCAGCGCGTACTCCATTAGCGGGAGCCCCCCGGGCTCCTCCGCGACGTCTGCGAGCATCGCGGCGACGAGACCCGGCTCCAGCGCGACGTCGACGCGCTCCGCCGGGCCAGAGATCGCGCGCTCGAGCTCCTCGGCGGACAGCGGGATCACGGCCTCTACACGGGACTTGAACAGCTCGGCGAACCCCCGGTACAGGAGCGGCCGGTCGTAGAAGTCGGCGCGGAGGGTGACGACCACGCGGAGCCGGCTGCGGGGATCGGTCGCCGCCGTCTCGAGGCTGTCGAGGAAATGCGTCCGGGTCGCCTCGTCCTCCACCAGCGTGAAGACCTCCTCGAACTGGTCGATCACGAGGACGAGGTCCGATCCGTCGGAGGGGAGCAGTCGCAGGACCGCCCGGTGGAGCCCATGCCCGTCGCGCTCCAGCTGCTCCATCAGGCTGGCGGGCGGATCCGGGGCGGCGCGGAGCAGCGCGGCTTCCAGCCCGTCGAGCGGACGCGCGCCGGGGAACATGTCGGCGATGCGCCACCCCTCGGAGCCGGCGATCGCGCCGCGGCGGAGCGCCGGGATCAATCCGGCGCGCACGACCGAGGACTTGCCGCTCCCGCTCGGACCGACCACCGCGAGGAACCTGGTCTGCCCCAGCCGCTTGACGAGCTCCTCGACCAGCTCGTCGCGTCCGAAGAAGTCGGCCGCGTCGCTTTCCTCGAACGCGCGGAGGCCCTTGTACGGGTTCGCGACGATCGCGCCGGGGACCGCCGGTGCGAGGGCGGCCGCCCTCGCGCCGATCGCCCGCCGGAACGCCATGGCGTCGGCGGCGTCGTTCGCCTCGGCCCGGAGCCGGACCACATGGATCGGGTCCGCGAGGCCCTTGAGGCGGACCGGTCCACGGTCGACGTAGGCCACGCCCTCGACCTTCCTCGCGAGGTGCGTGACCGCCGGGCTCGCGAGGATCTCGGCCGGCGAGGCGATCCCGCAGAGTCGAGCCGCGAGGTTGAGCGCCCCGCCCCGATACCCGTCGTCGACGGCCACCGCCTCCCCCGCGTCCAGGCCGATCCCGACCGCGAGCGGCAGCGTCGGATCCGCCACCGTCTCGTCGACGAATCGCCGCTGCAGCTCGATCGCCGCCCGGATCGCCTGCCGAGCGGAGTCGAACACCGCCATGACTTCGTCGCCGCGGAGCTCCAGATTGGATCCGCCGCGAGCCTCGAGGATCGGGCGCGCCACCGCCGCGAACTTGCCGGCCAGCTCGGCGGCGGCCTCATCCCCGTGCTCCTGCGTGAAGACGGTGTACCCGCGGACGTCGGCGATCAGGAACGTCCGGATGTGGGCGTCGCCCGCGAGGTGCTCGCCGACAGCCATGGGGGATTATGGCCCAAGCGACCTACAGCTTCCTAGCCGGGTCTTTGTTCCGGTGACTACCGGGATCGCGCTCCCGGATCAGGCGGTGAGGGTGCGTGCGGCATCGACGGGGTCCCCCTCCAGCAGTCGGAAGCCGAGGCCCGCCGATTCCTCCGACCTGACGCCTCCGCCGACGGCGACCGGGACCCGGGAGGCCAGCATGCGGAGCTCGTGCGTGTGGGAGCCGATCAGCGTGCCCTCGGCGATGGCCAAGACGACGAGGGCAGGCTTCACGACATCCACAGCCTGCTCGATCGTGGCGATCGGTGTGTCCTGTCCGAGGTACGTGATCCGCCATCCCCGACGCCACGCGGCGATGCCGAACATGATGAGTCCGAGGTCGTGCTCCTCACCGGGCGGGCACGCGAGCAGCAGGGACGGACCATCGCCCGCTCCCCAGCCACGGGCGAGCCCGAGCAACCGCCCCCGGATCAGGGACGACGCGAAGTGCTCCTGACCGACCGACACCTCACCGGTCGCCCACCGGTCCCCGAGCAGGTGCAGGTACGGCAGGAGCACGTCCTGCATGGCCGTTTCGAGCGAGAGCGCGGCCAGCATGCGGTCGAGCACACGATCCGCCCTCTCCCCGTCGAAGCGATCCAGTGCCTCGCGGAGCTCCGCGGCGAGACCCTCGGTGGGCGCTCCAACCTCTCCCTCTTCCCGGGGATCCAAGGGGACGAGGGCGCGGCGGGCCGCCTCCGAGGCGGACAATCCCTGCGCGATCAACGCTTTCGTGCGCGAGACACGCGCCTCGTCCCGGTCGGAGTAGAGGCGGAACCCACCCTCCGAACGCGACGGCTGCAGCAGGCCGTACCGCTGCTCCCAGGCGCGCAAGAGCTCCGGCGAGGTCCCCGTGCGCCGGGCGAGCTCGCCGATCCGTAGGTACCCCTCCTGCCTGCTCACGATGGAACCAACCGTACAACATCTCGACGGGATTCTCGACAGACCCTTGACACCTGAGCGTGGCAGAGCCTATCCTCACTCTAGACAGAACCTCTACACGCACAATACAGAGAGATCGAGGGGAGGGAGAAAGATGAAGAAGCTCGATGTCTTGACGCTGGCGCTCGCGATCGTGGGGGCCCTGAACTGGGGCCTCGTGGCGGTGGCGGAGTTCGACCTCGTCGCGACGATCGCCGGCCTCGACTTCGGCGAGACCGATGGGTTCACCCGCGTGATCTATGGCCTCGTCGGCCTGTCCGGGGTGTGGCTCGTCGCCCGTTTCGGCGAGCTCGTCGCGCGCGACCGGGACCGTCAGATGGCCCGGGTCGCCGCCTGAATCGCGGTCAGACGAGGAGGGCGGGGTTCACGTCGATGGACGGACCCCGCCCTCCTTCGTTCTTGGGACCTTGTCGTGGCTACCCGGTCACGCGGTAGAGGTGCCAGCGGTCCGGGACGCCCCTGAGCTCGTGCTCGCCGGCGTCCTCGAACGCGAGCCCGCTCCCCGCGACGAGGTCCTTCACCGTCTGGGACACGAGCACCTCCGACGATCCAGCGGAAGCGCCAACGCGGGCGCCGATCACTACGGCCATCCCGCCCACCTTGCCGTCGATCGTCTCGACCTCGCCCGTATGCACGCCCGCACGAACCTCGATCCCCAGCCGGGCGACCGCGTGGACGACCGATGTGGCGCACCTGACGGCTCGCGCGGGGCCGTCGAACGTGGCGAAGAAACCGTCCCCCGCCGTGTCGACCTCCACGCCGCGGTAGCGCGCGAGCTGGCCCCGCACCAGACGATGGTGCTCCTCGACCAGCTCCTTCCAGCGTCGATCACCGAGCTCGGCGGCCTTCTCGGTGGATCCGGCGACGTCGGTGAACAGCACGGTCGCCAACGCTCGGTCGAACTCCGCCTCCACCTCGCCCAGAGCGACCACGAATCGCTCCACCTCGTCGAGGATCGGTTCATGAGCGCCGACCCAGGGCAGGTGCTCGCTCCCCGAGAGCTCCACGAGCCTGGCTCCGGCGATGCGACTCGCCATGTCCCGCACCTGGTCGATGGGGAAGTCGAGGTCTCCATCCTTGTCGATCACCAGCGTGGGCACATGGATCGACGAGAGCGCGTGCGTGGCGTTGATCTGGCGATTCATCCGCTCGAGGGCGACCGCGGCACCCGGGCTGGCCGACTTCCGCATGTACGACGCGAACCATTCGACCAACCGTTCGTCGGATTCGTGACCGGGCGCACCCCAGCCTGCGATCTCGCCCCGCGCGAACTCGAGACTCCCCCACATCTCCTCCGTGCGCGCGAGGTAGGCGGCCGGGTCGCCCTTGTAGGCGGGCGCTCGGGCCGTGAAGTCGGCGACCGTGCCGTAGAGGACGAGGGCGACCGTGCGCTCGGGATAGGTCGCGGCGAAGAGCATCGACATCGGGCCGCCCTCGGAGACCCCGAAGACGACCGCCCGTTCCGACCCGACGGCATCCATCACCGCGCGCACGTCGTCCATCCGGGTCTCGAGGTCGGGGAGCCGGTCCTCGGGCACGCGGTCGGAGAGGCCGACGCCGCGCTTGTCGAACAGGATCAAGCGGGAGAACGTCGCGAGGCGATCCAGGAACCGGGCGAAGTCGGGTTCGTCCCACATCGCCTCGATGTTGGTCACCCACCCCATCACGAAGACCACGTCGACGGGTCCATCGCCGAGGACCTGATAGGCGATGTGGACCCCGTCGGCGGTCTTCGCGTAGCGGGTCTGCCGATCCACGTGGAACTAGAGCGGTTGCCAGTCGGGAGCGAAGTCGAACCTCGCGAACGTGCGATGGACGGCGACTCCGGACCCGTCCGCGCGGATGGTCCAGATGTTGAACCGCAACCCGTCCTTGGACCGTCGATCGAACGCGATGCGCTTCCCGTTCGGCGAGAACGTCGGGGCGAACTCGTGCCGAGTGTTGAACGTGAGCTTGACCTCGTGGCTCCCGTCCGAGCGCATCTTCCAGATGTTCCCGTTCCGGGAGAACGCGATCCGCACCCCGTTCGGCGACCAGTCCGGGCGCTCGTCGACCCGAGGTCCGGCAGTGAGGCGGGTCGGGTTGGAGCCGTCGGCGTCGATCACCCAGATGTCGTCGGGGGCTGCGCGGTCGCTCGTGAACGCGATCTTCGTGCCGTCCGGCGACCACTCGGGGAACGCGTCGAACCCGTTCGTGAGCGTGAGCTGGGTCTGGTTCGCGCCGTTCGCGTCCATCACCCAGATGTCCTGCGACGGGTCGTTGGCATCAGACGTGAACGCGATCTGCATCCCATCGGGCGACCAGGTCGGCCATGTCTCCTGAACGTCCGGGGTGAACGTGAGCCGAACCTCGGCCGTCCCGTCGGCGTTCATCGACCAGATGTCGCAGTTCGGGAAGTCGCCCTCCCCGCAACGGGAGAAGGCGATCAGCGTCCCGGTGGCGTTGTAATCGGGCATGCCCTCGTTCCGGTGCGCGGTGTGCGTCAGCCGGTTCGTGCCGGTGACCCCGGGGCGGACGATCCAGATGTCGTTCTGACCGTTCATCGTTCGACCGAACGCCGTCTCCCCGTTCCCGCCGGGGAACGCGGCGTTCGCCGTGGGCGCAAGGACGATCGACAGCATCAGTGACAGGACCACGGACCACGCGAGCGTCATGCGCCGCACGAGCACCACCTCCGTACTTTCCCGGGGCGGTCCGGTTGACCAGACCCGATCCGCCGAGCGTAGCCGACCCGGTAGTGCGGTGCGGAGGGCCGTGGGCCGTCAGCCGCCGATCGTTCCTACCGGCCCGTGTCGGACATGTTCGAGCGGCCGGCGAAGTAGGCGCCTTCTTCGATCGCGAGCGTCTTGCATGTGATGTCGCCCTCGACGCGCGCCTGGCCGCCGATGCGAACCCCTTGGTCCGCGACGACGTCACCGGTGACGGCGCCGTGCACGGTCACGTTCTGGGCCCGCACGTCGCCCTCGACGCGGCTCTGTTCCGGCAGCACCACCGCGCCCGGCGCGGTGAGGTTGCCCTTGACGCGTCCGGCGAGGCTGATCGTCTGGGCGTTGATGTCGGCCTTCACCTCGCTGCCGGCCGCGACCGACACCTCGCCCTCCACGGTGATCGCGCCGGTGAGGCGGCCGTGGATCCGGAGGGAGCCCGCCGAGGTGAGCGTGCCCTCGATCCGTGCGTCGCGTCCCACGACCGAGATGTCGTCGCTCCGCTGATCGGCCACGCTGCCTCCTCCGTTCGTCGGCTGAGTCCGAAGCAGCCTACGATGCCGGTCATGGCCGGGACCAATCGGAAGACGCGCGCATCTCGCGAGGTCACGATCTCGAGGCCCGACAAGCAGCTCTGGCCAGACCTCGGCTTCACGAAGCAGGACTACGCCGACTACCTGCGGGCCGTCGCGGACGACATGCTCCCCTGGCTCCACGACCGGCCGGTGACGATGGTCCGGGCGCCGGACGGCGTCGGGGGCCAGCGCTACTACCAGAAGGCGGCGCCGACCTACGCGCCCGCGTGGGTCCGCACCACGCGCATCCCGGCCCCGAGCGCGGGGCGTGACGTCGACTACGTCGTCTGCCAAGACCTCCCGACGCTCGTGTGGCTCGGGAACCAGGCGGTCCTCGAGTTCCATCCCGCGCCGGTACGGAGGGATCGTCTGGACAAGCCCGATCTCCTGGTGGTGGATATCGATCCGCCCGCGGACGACGCGTTCGCGATGGCCGTCGAGGTCGCGTTCCTCGTCCTCGAGGTGCTCGACGACCTCGGCCTGCCGTTCGGGATCAAGACGACCGGCGGGAAGGGGCTGCACGTCGTGGTGCCGATCGAGCGGCGGGTCGACCAGGACCAGCTCCGTGCCGGAGTGACGCGGCTCACCGAGATGGTGGTGGAGCGCCGTCCCGACCTCGTGACCGCAGCGTTCCGCAAGGCGAAGCGCGGGGGACGTGTGATGCTGGACCCGTCGCGGAACGGAACCGGCGCGACGATCGTGGCGCTGTACTCTGCGCGCGCCCGGACGGACGGGACGGTCTCGTTCCCCGTCGCGCCCGAGGAGCTGGGCTCGGTCTCGCCCGCCGACTTCACCCTGCGGACGGCGCCGGCACTGCTCGACCGGCCCGGCCCGAAGCGATGGCGCGCGCTCGCGGACGAACGGGGCCGGCTCCCGAAAGACCTCCTCAGCTCGGGGTAGCGTACGCAGGCCACCTCAGCGAGGAGGGGACGATGAAGCCCGAGGACGAGCTGCCGTCGGCGCCGACTTCACCACCGCCGTCGGAATGGGTGCCACCGCCGCCGGAGCAGCCCGCGGCGGCGACGCCACCACCGGCCGCCGGCGCGGACCTCGCGCTCGCCCTCGTGGGAGGCCTCGTCGGCGCGATCGTCGGGGGGATCGCCTGGGGCTACCTCGTGAGGTCGATCGACACTGAGCTGGGCATCGCCGCGATCGGCGTCGGCATCCTCGCCGGCTTCGGGGTCGTGTTGCTCGCGCGGGGCACGCGCGGCGTGCCGCTCCAGGTGATCGCCGCACTCACGGCCGCGCTCGGCATCCTCTGGGGCAAGTACTTCGCGTTCGTGCTCCTAGGCCGTGATGCCCTCAAGGAGTTCGGCGTCGGGAGCGAGGCGCTCCCCCTTCTCTCCGGCGACACGTTCTCCCTGTTCACCGCGGCGTTCGCGGACCTCTTCAGCGGCTTCGACCTCGCGTGGATGGCGTTCGCCGTGTACACCGCGTGGCGGATCCCCGCCGGCCAGGGCTTCGGTCGTATGGCGCCGGGCGCGCGGCGGGGCTAGCCCGCACCGCCCGGAGGCTTGGGTTCCGGAAGTCCCCTGTCCGATCCCAAACGGGGCGGGTACCAGCTGAGCGGTCGCACTCAAGGGAACGGCCCCCGACTCCAGGGAGGACCGCGAAGTCATTCCTCGTCGACGCGACGGAGCTTCTTGATCCTCGCGCGTCGCTTCTTCGCGGCGATACGCCGGTTGACCGCCCGCTTGCCGGGCTTCGTGGGCCGGCGCGCGCGGGGTGGTGGGGCGAGCGCCTCCGCGAGGATGCCCTTCAGCCGCTCCTCCGCCGCCTCGCGGTTCCGCAGCTGCGATCGTTTCTCCTGCGCGGTGATCGTGAGCACGCCGCCGGTGAGCCGATCGGCGAGCCGCTCGAGCGCGCGAGCGCGCTGCACCGGCCCGAGCGCGGTGGTCGTGGTGAGGTCCAGGCTCAGCTGGACCCGCGAGTCCGCCGTGTTGACCGATCGCCCGCCTGGTCCCGACGATCGGCTG
>CBHFMJ010000082.1:0-8938 GCA_965994715.1 uncultured bacterium
ACAATGCCAACCCCGGCATCATGAACAGGACGAGGGCCGCCGCCCCCAGCACCCAAGCGGTGTCGCCGGTGTCGATCGCGCTCGCTGACCCCATCCCGAACCCCCCATCACTCGCGGATGGGTCCTTTATGGGGCACCGAGGGCTCGGACCGGTGACGTCCGTGTTTCGTTCTCGTAAACGATGCGGTGGGTCAGTCGTCGAGCCGGTGTTCGAGTTTGGCGAGCCGCTTCTCGAGGTCCCGGACGCGACGGTCGCCGTCCTTCTTCCCTCGCCTGCGGAGCGCTACCCTCGTGAGGACACCCAGCACACCCACGCCCGCGACGGCGCCGACCGCTCGCTTCGTTACCTTCGCCGCGGCCGGCAACCTGCCCTCGAGCTGCCGGAGCTCGCCGTCGAGATGGGTCCTCGTCGCCTCGATCTCCTTCATCGTTTCAGCTGCTGTTTCGCCCACTTGACGTCCTCCTTCAGCGACTCTTGGGTGAGCTCGGGCTTGGACGCGCTCGAGCGGAGCGATCTGCGAGCCGCCACGATCGCCACAGCGGCGAGCAGGCCGAACACAGCGGCTACGATCAGCATCGCGGCCCATCGGGGCAGGACGATGTTCAGCGCCTCGGCGCCGGCCATCCCGAGGAAGCCGATCACGAACAATCCCAGCACGGCCGCGGCGCCGAAGACCCCGATGGCCTTGGCGCGTGTGGCGGCCATCTCCCCGATCTCCTGTTTCGCGAGCTCGATCTGCTTGCTCACCAGCGTGGAGATGTCCGCGGCGATCGACCGGAGCAGCGGACCCGTGCCCCTTCCGCCGTTGGTCGATGCGGACGTATCCGGAGGCGCCGTCCCCGGTGGTGGCATGCCGACCTGGGGAGCACCTCCGCCTCCGTCGTCTCCGAACTGAACGTCCACGGTCTCCTCCTCCCTACGCTCCTCGACCCGTGCATGGTCGCGGAGCGCTCGTTCGTCTGCTTCCATCAGTCTGTCGGGGTCGAGCGCGCGTGGCCACAGGTTCCGCGCACGGACGACGTTCATCTCCGCGCCGAGCAGGGTGACCTGGGCTCCCAGGTAGATCCACGTGAGGAGCCCGATCACGACCGCGAAGAACCCGTACGTCTCCTTCGCCGACTCCAGCCTGTGTCCGATCACGTACCCGCCGAGCGCCTGGAGCACGGTCCACGCGATCCCGGCGAAGAGGGCCCCGATGACGACGTCCCGCCACCGCACGTCCTCCACGGTCAGGACCCGGTACGCCACCAGGAAGATCGAGACGTTGAGGACGAGGGTCCCCGCGATCCCGGCCAGGCGAACCGGGATCGGCGCGTCCTCCGTACCCGCGGCGATGCCACCGAGGAAGCTGGCGAGCACGACGAACACGCCGAGCGTGAGGAGCATCAGCACGGCGCGGAGCACGGCGATCGGGAAGCTCGGCTGCCGTTTCATCGGGACGTCCCACACGTGGTCCATCGCGTTCTGGGCGGCCTTGATCCCGGCGAGTCCGGCCCAGAGCGCACCCGCGATCCCGATCGCGAGGGCCACGCCTTTGTCCGGAAGCGACTGGACGTTCCGACGGAGCTGGTCGCCGATCACCGGGAACTGCGACAGGGCCGCGTCCACGAGGCGATCCTGCATGTCCGACCGCTCGAAGAGCATCCCCGAGAGCGTGACGAACGCGAGGAGCAAGGGGAACAGGGAGAAGAACCCGTAGTAGGCGATCAACGCGGCCAGCTGACCGGCCCGATCCTCACCGAACTTCTTGAGGACCGCGAGCGGGAACGCCAGGAAGGGCTTCCGGCGCTGCACGTCGTCGGCGCGCCGAACCGCGCCCTGGACCGCTTCCACGGAGGAGGCGTACCCGCGGCGCCGTCGCCCCCAAACCGAGGCCACGGCAGACGTGCTACGCGAGCGCCTCCTCCAGCGCCCGACGAACGAGCACTTTCGCGAGCGCGCGCCGGTATTCGTCGGAGCCGAAGGAGTCCGACGGAGGAGCAGAACCCTCGTCGGCCCGCTCGGCGGCGGTCGCGGGGTCGGCCCCGCCCGCGAGGGCCTCCTCCACGCCGGCCGCGCGCATCGGCGTGAGCCCCATGTTCGTGAGCGACACGTTCGCGCCCCCGTTCATCCGCACCGCGGCCACGCCCACGACCGCCCAGTCCTGGGCCCGCCGGGTGAACTTCTGATAGCTCCAGCCTCCCGGCGTCTTCGGCACGCGGATCTCGGTCAGCACCTCGTCGCTCGCGAGCGCCGACTGGAACAGACCCGGGAACATGTCGGCGGCCGCGATCTCGCGCATCCCTCCAGGCCCCGTCGCCACGAAGGTCGCACCGAGCGCGAGCAGCACCGAAGGCATGTCGCCGGCCGGATCGGCGTGCGCGACCGAGCCGCCGATCGTCCCCATGTGCCGGACCTGCGGATCGCCGACCTGGCCGGCCACGGAGGCCACGATCGGGGCGAGCCGTCGGAGCTCCTCCGACGCTTCCAGGTCGTGATAGCGCGTGAGCGCCCCGATGGCCACGCCGTCACCGTCCTCGCGGACGTTGGACAGATCGTGGAGTCGTCCGATGTCGATCAGCTTCGTCGGCATCGCGAACCGGAGCTTCATCTGCGGCAGGAGCGAGTGTCCCCCGGCCAGCAGCTTCGCGCCCTCGTCGGCCTGCAGGGCCGCGATCGCGGCATCGACCGTGTCGACCCGTTCGTAGTCGAACGCCGCCGGGATCATGACGCCCCTCCCTCTGGTCCCGGGGTCGCTCCCGCTCGACCGTCTCCGGAAGCGGGCGACCCCTCGGCCTTCGCCTCCTGGATCGCTCGCCAGACGCGTTCGGGCGACGCCGGCTTCTCGATCGCGGTCACGCCCAGATGCGAGACCGCGTCGATCACCGCGTTCACGACGGCGGGCGGCGCCGCGATCGTCCCGGCCTCGCCGATCCCCTTCACGCCGAGCGGGTTCGTGGTCGACGGCGTCTCCTGTGAGTGATCCGTCGTCATCGCCGGGATCTCCGTGGCGCTCGGGATCAGGTATTGGGTCATCGTCGACGTCGTGAGGTTGCCCGACTCGTCGTACATCGCCTCCTCGTAGAGGGCCTCGGCCACCCCCTGGGCGACGCCGCCGTGGACCTGTCCCTCGACGATCATCGGATTGATGATCGTGCCGCAGTCGTCGACGGCCACGTACCTCACGATCTCGGTCGCCCCGGTCTCCGTGTCGACCTCGACGACGCAGACGTGCGCCCCTGCCGGCCAGGTGAAGTTCGGCGGGTCGTAGACGGCCGTCGCGCTGAGGTGCGGCTCAACGTCCTCGGGCAGCGAGTGCGCGTGCCAGGCCGAGACGGCGAGCTCCGGGATCGTCTTCGCCGTATCGGGGGCACCCTTCACGCGGAACGCGCCGTCGCCCCATTCGAGGTCGTCCTCGGCCACCTCCAGCTCGTGCGCGGCGATCGTCCGGGCCTTCGCCTTGATCTTCTCCACCGCGAAGTGCAGGGCGACGCCACCGACCGCGACCGAACGCGATCCGTACGTGTCCATGCCGAGCGGGGTCGAATGGGTGTCCCCGTGGAGCACCGTGATCTCGTCCGGGGAGACGCCGAGCCCGTCGGCCACGATCTGGGCCCACGCCGTCTCGTGGCTCTGGCCGTGGGGTGAGGTGCCGGTCTTGACGATCACGTGACCGGAGGGCAGGCATTCGATCGTGGCGCCGTCCCAGCCGCCGGCCGCGTATCGCAGCGCCCCCAGGATGTTCGAGGGCGCGAGCCCGCACATCTCGATGTACGTGGACAGGCCGATCCCGAGCTGGGTCCGGTCCCCACGCTCGCGCCGGTCGCGTTGCTCGGCGCGGAGCTTGTCGTACTCCACGAGACCGAGCGCCTTGTCGAGCAGCGGCTCGTAGTTCGCCGAGTCGATGTTCAATCCCATGATCGAGGTCTGCGCATCCTCGTGCGGCGGATGGAGGTTCATCCGTCGGACATCCGCCGGATCCTTGCCGATCCGCCGAGCGAAGGAATCGACGAGGCGCTCGATCACGTAGGTCGCCTCCGGCCGGCCGGCGCCCCGGTACGCATCGGTGGGCGTCGTGTTCGTGACGACCCCTTTGAACTCGAACCAGTACGCCTTCGGATCGTACGGGCCCATGTAGACCCAGCCGCCGAGCTCCGGGATCCCGGGGGTGAGGAGCTGGTAGTACGCGCCCATGTCCGCGAGCTCGACGAACTTCATCCCGAGGATCGAGCCGTCCTCGGTGCCGGCGAGCATGCAGTCGTGGAGGACGCCGCGACCGTGGGTCGTGGCCACGTAGTTCTCGCGCCGGCCCTCGATCCACTTGATCGGCCGTCGGAGCATCCGGGCCAGGGCGAGGGCGAGGGCCTCCTCCGCGTACACGTTCAGCTTCGATCCGAACCCGCCGCCGACGTCCGGAGCGATGACCCGCAGCTTGTGCTCGTCGATCCCGGTGGTGCCGGCGAGCGTGACCTTGGCGATGTGCGGGATCTGGGTCGCCGTGACGAGCGTCCACTCGTCCACGGGCGGCACGCCGTACGCGAGGCAGCCACGCGGCTCGATCGCGTTCGGGATCAGCCGCGGCTGGACGTACCGTTCCTGCACGATCACCGGCGCCGAGTCGAAGACCGATTGGTCGCCGCCGCCCCCGTGATTCCAGTGCACGACGACGTTCGTCCCGAGGTCGTCGTGCACGATCACCTCGTCCTTGGCCGCCTCCTCGATGTCGATCACGGCGGGCAGCTCCGTCGCCGTGACCGCGACGGCCTCGGCGGCATCGAGCGCCTGCTCGCGGGTCTCCGCGAGCACGACGGCGACCGCGTCCCCGTTGAACCGGACCTTGTCGGACGCGAGCGGGTAGTGGACCGGGACCTTGATCTCCTCGGTGATCGGCCAGACGAACGGCAAGGGACCCAACTCGAAGTCCGCCGCCGTGTACACGCCCGCGACGCCCGGCATCGACGCGGCCTCGGTCGTGTCGATCCCGTCGATCGTGGCGTGCACGTACGGCGGGCGGGCCAGGGCCATCCACAGCATCCCCGGCATCGTCCAGTTGTCGATGTAGCTGGCATGTCCCGTCAAGAGCTCGGGATCCTCCTTGCGGAGGACCGCCTGCCCGATGAAGGTCTCGGTGGTTGCCATCGCCGCCCCCCTCAGGCCCCGGCGCCGGCCATCGAGCCGGCCGCGTCGAGGATCGACTTCACGATGTTCTGGTAGCCGGTGCAGCGACAGAGGTTGCCCTCGAGCGCCAGGCGGACGTCGTCCTCGGACGGACTCGGGTTCTCCTTCAGGTAGCTGGCCGCGGCCATGATCATCCCGGGCGTGCAGTACCCGCACTGGAGGCCGTGGTTCCGGCGGAACGACTCCTGGAGCGGGTGGAGCTGGTCGCCTTCGGCCATCCCCTCGATCGTCGTGAGCTCACGGCCGTCCGCCTGCGCGGCGAGCAGCGTGCACGACTTCACCGACTCCCCGTCGAGGAGCACGGTGCAGGAGCCGCAGCTCGACGTGTCGCATCCGACGCTCGTGCCGGTGAGCCCGAGGGTCTCGCGGAGGAAGTACACGAGGAGCGTGCGAGGCTCGACATCGGCCTCTCGCATCGCCCCGTTGACGGTGACCGAGACGTGGGTCACGGGGGCCTCCTTCTGCCCGTTCTGGGGCCTCGAGGTGGGGGACGGGCAAGCAGCCCGGAGTGTAGACCCGGCGCTCGGAGCGGTCGAATCGGGAGCCCTACCGGGACGACCGGATCGCCAGGACCGAAGCTCCGGTGCACGTGGACGACGTGCCCGTCTCCACGGCGCCGTCGCGGTGTGCGCGGGCCCAGAAGCAGGTGCCGCTCGCCCCGAGCACGGCCGCCGCCCACACGCGCCGATCCGCCGCGACAGAGACGATCGTCGAGGTCGTCGACGGGCCATCCACGAACGTGAAGCCGGGCTGCAGGGCGCTCAGTCTCGCGGGCTCGGCGGCGAGGAAGCTCCCGGAACCCGCGAGGGCCACGCGAGCGGCAGCGAGCGCGATCCGGGTCGCCTCCTCAGCCTCGGCGTCGGTCCCGACGGGATCCGAGCCGCGGAGCTGCCCGACGGACGTCGACGGCAACACCCGCTGGTGTCCACGGGCGAAGCTCGCACGCTCGCTCGCCACGACCCACCGTGCGAACAGCCCGATCCCGAGCGCGAGGACGACGAGCACGACCGCGCCCTTGACCAGCCACGGTTCGACGCGCGGCCCTTGCGGCAGCGTCGTCCGGTAGGTGAACGAGTCGTCCATCCCCCTCGTATCGGCGCCGGGGCCGGAGGCCTGAGGGCTCCGGGCTCAGGCCGAAGGGATCACCAGGACGGGGACGAGGCAGCCAGGGCGGCTGTCCCCGTGCAGGTCGCACCGCTCCCATAGCTGGTCCTGCTGCTCGCGTCGATCTTCACCCACCAGCAGGCACCCGATTCCGATCGGACCGCGGCCGCGAACTCCGTCCCGTTGACCGCGTAGGAGACCGTCTCGGGTCCCGTCGACGGGCCGGAGGTGAACCCGAGACCCGGGTCGAGCGCCGAGAGCGTCGGGAGGTCGGTGGTGAACGTCCCCTGCTCGGCGTACAGGGTCTGCGCCACCACCACCGCACGGCCCACAGTCCCCTGCGCCGCCGCGTCATACGCCCGATCGACCTGCGCGAGGGTCTCGGACGGTGCGTCGGCGATCTCCTTCCCGGCCTCGTCGGCACCGCTCAGGAACACGAACGCAGCCGCGGCGGCCACGAGCAGGCACGCGACGGCCCCCACCAGCTTGAACGGGAACGAGCTCGTCGGGCGCGGCGGCCGAGGCCCGCTCAGGCGCGCGGGATGCTTCGCAGGCTCGCCGAACTGGAACTCGTCGGTCATGTCTCCCGGTATCGGCACGCCCGACGCCGCCATGAGCGGGAACGATCTCGTCGGCGTCTCACGGTGAGCGGGCAGGCTCGGGAGATCGAACGTCCGTCGCCCGGCTACCATCCGCTCAATGAGCGAGATCGGCGACGTGCTGGCGGCGATCGAGGCGCTCTCCGCCAAGGGCGAGCGGATGGCGCTCGCCACGATCGTGGCCGTGCGTGGATCGACCTACCGCAGACCGGGCGCCCGGTTGCTCGTCCCGGAGGAGGGCGCCCCCGTGGGGAACCTGTCCGGGGGCTGCCTCGAGGGAGACGTCGCCGACATGGCCAGGGTGGTGATGGAGGAGGGACGCGCCCGCCTGGCGGGGTG
The DNA here is from genome assembly GCA_965994715.1 of uncultured bacterium. GTDB lineage: Bacteria > Actinomycetota > UBA4738 > UBA4738 > HRBIN12 > JAJNBA01. The sequence continues at coordinate 7,201 of CBHFMJ010000082.1, forward strand.
GGACCTGACCGCGGACGACGACGCGGTGTGGGGACTCGGCCTCGGATGCAACGGCGCCATCGAGGTCTTCATCGAACCCGCGGAGAAGGCTGCCGAGGTGGCCGGCGCGCTTCGAGCGGCGCTCGAGGCAGAGCGGCCCATCAGCGTCGTGACGGTGGTCGAGTCGTCCGCGTCCGACGTCGAGCCCGGGTCACGGCTGGTCGTTCGCCCCGAAGGCACGACCGACGGCTCCCTCGGGAGCGCCGCCGTCGATGCCGAGGCCGTTCGAGCCGCGGAGGCGCTGCTCCGAGAGGAACGCTCCGAGGTGCGGATCCTCGCCGACGGCGTCCGCGCGTTCGTCGAGGTCCTCGACCCGCCGCTCCGGCTCCTGGTCTGTGGCGCGGGCCACGACGCGATCCCGCTCGTCCGTGCGGCCTCGGTCCTGGGATGGAACGTCATGGTGGCCGACGATCGCCCCGCGTTCCTGACGCGCGAGCGGTTCCCCGAGGCGAGCGGCTTCGTCGCGGTCGACGACCCCGCCGACGCGGCCAAGGAAGCTGGGGTCGATGAGCGCACGTTCGTGGTCGTGATGTCGCATCACTTCCTCCGCGACAAGGAGTACGTCCGGTCGATGCTCGGTTCGCCTGCCGCCTACGTCGGCACGCTCGGTCCGGGAGCGAGGACGGAACGCCTGCTGATGGAGCTCCGCGACGAAGGTGTCGAGATCGGCGATGCCACCCGGCAGCGGGTCCACGGCCCGGCCGGCCTGGACCTCGGCGGCGAAGGCCCGGAAGAGATCGCGCAGGCCATCGTGGCGGAGATCGTCGCGGTCAAACGGCACCGCTCGGGTGGCTTCCTCCGCGACCGCTCCGGACCGATCCACGACCGGCCCCGGCCGGGAACGGAGGCTCGCCCCGGTTGATGCGCCGGCCGGGTCAGACGGTGCCGGTGAACGTGTCGCAGTCGTTCGGGTCGCCGCCCCGGTAGCCGGTCATGAACCACCGCTGTCGTTGCTGGGAAGAGCCGTGCGTCCACGCTTCCCGGTTCACTTGCCCCTGCGTCTGTTGCTGGATGCGGTCGTCGCCGACGGCCGCGGCGGCATCCAATGCCTGGGCGATCTCATCGTCACCGAGTGATGCGAGGAACCGGGTAGCAACCGCGTTCGCGGCCCAGACGCCGGCGTAGCAATCGGCCTGGAGCTCCGTGCGGACGGCGGCGCTCTGTGGGCCCTCACGGTCCCCGCCGATCCGGTCGAGCACACCGAGCAGATCCTGCACGTGGTGCCCGTACTCGTGCGCGAGGACGTAGGCTTCGGCGAACGGACCGCCTTCTGCCCCGAAGCGAGCCTGCAACTCCTGGAAGAACCCGAGGTCGACGTAGACCTTCTTGTCGGCGGGGCAGTAGAAGGGGCCGACGTCCGCGGTCGCCGCCCCGCACCCGGAGCCCGTGGAGTCGGAGAAGAACACCGTCACGGAGGGCGTGTATCCCTCGACCGCGCCGGCCCAATACGCCTGGATGCTGTTCACGGTGCCGATCAACCGGCAGTCGCGGCTCCGCTCCGCGTCCTCGCCGGTCTTGCACTCCTCGATGACCTCGCCCTGCTGCTGCTGGCCCCCGACGACCACGCCTTCGAGCGACTGCAGCGCGCTGAGGTCGATGTCGCCCCCGAGCAGGGTGATCAGGAGGACGACGATCACGCCCACGACGCCGGCGCCGCCGCCCACAGCCATACCACGGCCGCCGCGCATACCACGCATGC
>CBHFMJ010000083.1:0-8933 GCA_965994715.1 uncultured bacterium
AGGCGCTCGCCCGCCTCTCGGTCCCCACGTTGGCCGTCCTCGCTCGCGGAGGGGGTGACGCGGACGCGGAGGCACACAAGCGCGGGTTCGCGGAGCGGGCCCGCCGATCGGGCGCACCGATCCAGGTCAGTTGGCTCGACGGCATCCACGACCTGCCTCTGCAGCATCCCGACGCCCTCGCGGGCAGGATCGAACGTTTCTCCCGAGGGCTCGTACGATGACCGTATGGCATGGGTCATCCTGGTCCTCGTCCTCCTGGCAGCGGCCTTCGGCGTCCTCGGGGCCGTCATCAAGGCGGCCGCGTTCCTCGTCCTGACGATCCTGCTCGCCGTTGCGGCGCTGGTCGCGATCGCCTGGTACTCGTTCAAGAGCCAGCTCCGTCGCTGGGAGCGGGACGGGATCGGTGGCGACACGCAGGTCCGGATCTGGTCAACGCGCCGTTCGGAACCCCCACGGGACCTTCCGTCCCACGACGACCGCTACTAGGTCCCGAGGCGACACTCATCGCCCGCGCGACAGGAGTCGCGCGAGCAGGCGCCCGATGACCAGGAACACCGCGGTGATGGCGAGCCCCACGGCGATGAACACGAGGATCCTCACGCCGTTCGGCGACCCGACGATCAGCGTCCGGATGAGCAGCCCGACGGGAACCGCGACGATCCAGGTCCGGAGGAGACTCCGCCATCCCGGTCTCCGGTAGGCGTGGGACAGCGACGCGACGAGGAACCAGGCCCCGAGGAGGGGGACGGCGGTCCTGAGGAACCCTTCGACCGTGCTCACACGATGGCCGCGGAGCCCGATCAGCACGAACACGACCAGGGCAGCGGCATCGGCGATCACGTACCAGGTCACCCCGGGCCGACCCGCCAGCAGCCTCCGCATCACCGCGACGGCTCGAGCAGCGCGGCGGCGAGCTCGCGCAGGACGGGAAGACAGACATCATCGTCACGTCCGGAGATCACCTGCACACAGACGTGATCGGCGCCCGCGTCGAGATGCTCACGGACGCGGCCGGCGATCGACGACACGTCCCCCCACGCGATCGCGGCATCGATGAGCCGGTCGCTCCCCCCGTCACCGAGGTCGTCGCCGTATCCGAGCCGGCGCCAGTTGTTCGCGTAGTTCGGAAGCTCGAGGTAGTGAGCCGCCCAGGATCGGGCGATCCCACGGGCCGTCGCGGGATCGGCCGAGGCGATGGCTGTCTGTTCCACGGCGAGCACCGGCTCGGGTCCGAGGAGCGAGCGGGCGCGCACCGTGTGCTCGATGGGAACGAAGTACGTGTGTGCGCCGAGGGCACGCTCGGCCGCGACCCCCAGCATCCCCGGGCCGAGCGCGGCCAGCAGCCGGCGCACCGGGGTCTCGGGCGGCGGCCCCATCCGCGCCGCTTCCATCGCATCCAGGTACACCTCCATCCGCCCCACGGGGTCGGCCCACTCCTGACCACGCCTGCCCGCCGTGGACTGATGCCCGATCCCGACCCCGAGGACGACGCGCTCGCCGAACGCGTCGGCGAGCGTCCTCGCCCCGCCCGCCATCGCCTCCGGATGGCGGGAGGTGACGTTCGCGATGCCCGAGGCGACGGTGATGCGATCGGTCGACGACAGGAGCAGCGAGAGATGCGCGAAGATCTCCCGAGAGGTCCCGCCCTCGGGGACCCAGAGCGCGGCGTACCCGAGGCGCTCGATGTTGGTGGCCGCCTCGCGGACCGCCACGGCCGGGACGGCGTCGAACGCGAACGACCAAACGCCCACGCGCCCAAGTCGCGCGCGAACCGCTTCGTGCTCCGTGCCCACGGGACCAAACCCTATCGCCGGCCCGCGTAGGGTCTCGGAGCAGATGGACGTCCACGCGGTGATGGCCGAGCTCCGGGACCGAGCTGATCCCTCCCGGAAGCCGGGCATGGCCCGTGTCGGGATCGACGTCTCGCATGCGCTCGGAGTGTCGATGCCCAACCTCCGCGCGATCGCGAAGAGGTGCGGCGTCGACCATGCACTCGCGCTCGAGTTGTGGGAGACGGGGATCCACGAAGCGCGCATCCTCGCCACGCTCGTGGCCGATCCGACGACCCTGACCGACGTGCAGAGGGAGCGATGGGTCCTCGACATCACGTCGTGGGACCTGTGCGATTCGGCGGCGGACCTCTTCGGTCGCACACCGGCCCACGCGGATGCGATCGAGGCGTGGGCTCGACGACCGGAGCCATCCGTGAAGCGCTGCGCGTTCTCGATGATCGCGAGGCGAGCCGTGTGGGCGAAGGACGCGCCCGACCGGGAGTTCCTCGGGTACCTGCCGTTGATCCGACACGCGTCGACCGATGACCGGAACGAGGTCAAGAAGGGGGTCTCCTGGGCGCTCCGGCAGATCGGGAAACGGGACCGCGGGCTGCACGCGGCGGCGATCGAGGAGGCCGAGCGGATCCTCCTCCTCGGCTCGCCTCCCGCCCGGTGGATCGCGCAGGACGTCCTCCGGGAGCTCGAGAGCGAGAAGACTCGCTCCCGGCTCCCGGACTGACGCCTCGCTTCCGCTATCCCAGGTCGGTCCTCCGACGCTCGCCGGCCTCGACGAGCTCGGCCGGCGTGTCCGGGATCTCCACGCGGTGCTCCGCGGCCTCGTGTCCTTCGACGTCGAGCTTCGGCAGCCACTCGAGCCAGCTCGGCAGGTACCAGTTGGCCTTGCCGAGGAGCTTCATCGCCGACGGAACGAGGACCGTTCGCACGATCGTGGCGTCCAGGAAGACCGCGACCGCCAGGCCGAACCCCATCTGCTGGAGGGGTGAGAGACGCCCCGCGGCGAACCCGCCGAACACGGCGACCATGATCAACGCCGCACCGGTGATGATCCCTGCCGTGGTTCGTAGGCCGTACGCCACGGACTCCGTGTTGTCCCCGGTGAGGTCGAAGTGCTCACGGATCCGCGTGAGCAGGAACACGTGATAGTCCATCGACAACCCGAACAGTACGGAGAAGAGGAACAACGGGATCCACGCCTCGATCGATTCGACCTGGATGAAGTTCAGTGCTTCGGCGATGTCCTTCACGAAGGCCGGTCCCACGCCCTCCTGGAAGAACATCACGACCATGCCGTAGGCCGCCCCCACGGACAACAGGTTCATCAGGATGGCCTTGACGGGCAGCACCACCGACCGGAACACGACCGTCAAGAGGATGAACGACAGACCGAGCACGAACACGAAGACGATCGGCATGTACGTGTCGGACTGGTTGAAGAAGTCGACGTTGAACGCGGTCTCACCACCCACCAACACTCGCGCGTCCGTGCCGGCGAACGCATCGGGGACGTAGTCCTCTCGGAGGTCCCGGATGGCCTGGACCGACACGTCCTCGTAGATGTCTCCCCGGAACGGGATCGAGAGCACCGCGAGATCGCTGGCATCGTTCACCTCGAGCGGGCTCGCGGAAGCGAAGGCGTCATCGGTAGCCACCGTTGCGGTGAGCTCGTCGATCGCGCTCTGGATGCCCGGGTCGGTGATGTCGCCGTCGATCACGATCTCCGCCGGCTCGGAAAGACCTCCGGCGAAGTTCTCCTCCAACAGCACGAACGCCCGCTTCCCCTCGATGTCGTCCGGGAGCGTGCTCACGCCGGAGGTCCCCGTGTGGATGCTGAGGTACGGGATGGCGAGCACGATCATGAGACCCGCCCCAGCGACGAGGCTGATGACCGGTCGCCGCATCACCAAGCGGGTGACACGGTCCCAGAACCCTATCCCCGCCTCGACACGACCGGCGTTCTTCCGGACGCGGAGGGCGTTCACCCGATCGCCAAGGAGCGCGAGGATCGCGGGAAGCAGCGTCATGGAGGCGGCCACGGCGACAAGGACGACGATGATCGCGCCGCCCGCCAGGCTCCGGAAGATCGTGTTCGGGACGATCAGCAGCCCGAGCAACGCGAGGACCACGGTCATCCCGCTGAAGAACACGGCGCGATTGGCCGTGGCGCCGGCGCGGCCGATCGCCTCCAGCTTCTCGCGCCCGTGGAGCCGCTCCTCCCGGTACCGGGCCACGATGAAGAGCGAATAGTCGATCCCCACCGCCAGACCGATCATCGTGATCATGTTCTGCACGAAGAACGAGAAGTCGACGAACTGTCCGGCCAGAGCGGTCGCGCCCATCGCGATCGCGATGGAGAAGGCCGCGAGGACGAGCGGGATGAGGCCCGCGACCACCGCGCCGAGGACGACGAGCAGCACGATCAACGCCACGATCGAACCGATGCCTTCGCCCTTCGCGATGTCCTCCTCGATGATCTCGTTGAACTGGTTGAAGAGGGTCGCGGGCCCGGCCACGTGTGTCTCGAATCCTTCCGGCCGGTCGACCGACGTGACGGCCTCGTCGAGGAGCTTCGCGTCGTCGGCGAGGGCGTCCTCGTCGGTCTCCGTCATGAGGACCGGCAGCAGCGCGGCGCGACCGCTCTCCGAGACGGGCCCATCCTCGGTGAGGTAGCTCCCGACGTTCGTCACGACATCGGGTCCGAGGGCCTGCACTTCTTCCTGCAAAGCGCCGACATACTCCGCGAAGGCGGGATCCTCGACGGTGGCTGTCTCCGAGACCACGAGGATCAGCTCCGAGTCGGGCTCCTCGCCTCGGAGCCGTTCCTCGACGAGCCGAGCGGCCTCCTTGGATTCAGGCTCGTTCGTGAAGTCGATCGCGTTCGTCAGCGCGTCGCCGAACGCTCCGCTGGCGACGAGAGCGATCGCTCCTGCCAACACCGCGACCCATGCGACGATCGTGCGCCACGGGTGACGGCTGCTGGCTCTGGCGAACGATTCCGGGTTGATCCTCATCAGCGGCTCCCCCTCTTGACGGTATTGCCGAACGTACGGCGTACGCTTACGATGTACGGAGACTAGGTGTACATCGTAAGCCTGTCAACCCGGGATCTACGGCGCGAGCAAGAACGGGACAGGGCATGAAAGTGAACGAGGCACGAAGTAGGGAGCCCCTCACGCGCGAACGCGTGGTCGAGGCTGCCCTCCGGGTCATGGACGAGGAAGGCCTCGACGCCGTCTCGATGCGGCGGGTCGCTCGCGAGGTCGGCGTCGAAGCGATGTCGCTCTACCACCACGTCGAGGACAAAGAAGACCTGCTCGATGGGATCTGCGAGCACGTCATGGCGGGGTTCGAATTCCCCGATCCCGTCGAGGACTGGGCGGAGAACTGCCGGAGAGGAGCCCGAGCGTGGCGCCGCCTCCTGCAGTCGCATCCCGCCGTGATGCGCCTCTTCGCCGAGCAACGAGGACCGGTCCGCACGGTGGACTCGATGCGCCCGATGGAGTTCGCGCTCAGGCTCCTCCGCGGCGCCGGCCTCTCCGACCGTGACACCGCGCAGGCGTTCCACGCGTTCGGCGGCTACATCCAGGGGTTCGTGATGATGGAGCTCGGCTCCATCGCGGGCGGATCCGACGAGGCGCACCTGAAGGCCCACGCCGACCTGGTGTCGGCCCTCCCGGAAGAGTTCGAGGCGCTCGTGGCGGTATCGCCATACTTCGCCGAATGCGACGCCGACGAGCAGTTCGAGTTCGGCCTCGATCTCCTGATCAGGGGCCTCGAGGCCAAAGCTGCTCGGACCGGCTGACGCCGACGAGGGAACCTGACTCGGACGATCCGCGTCCAAGTCCGAACCACCGACACGGAGGAACCCATGAAGGTTCCGCTTCTCGCCGCTCTCGCGCTCCTGTTCACGCTCGCCGCCTGTGCCGACTCGCCGGTCGATCCGGGTGCCGGCGGCATCGACCACTCCACCGCCCCCGACGTGGCGCTCGTCCAGATCTCGTACGAGGGCGGCTTCGTCCCCGTCGAATGGACCTACACGAGCCTCCCCTTCTACTCCCTCTTCGGCGACGGCACCCTCGTCGTCCCCGGCGCTCAGATCGAGATCTATCCGGGCCCCGCGCTGCCCGCGATCTCCAGCCGGCAGGTTGACGAAGCGGGGATCCAGGCGATCCTCGAGCAGGCGGTCGCGGTGATCAGGAACATCCCCGTCGACCTGAACGATCTCGGCTTCATGAACATCGCCGACGCCTCGACGACGGTGATCACCCTCTCGGCCGGGGGCGTGGATCGGACGATCCGTGCGTACGCGCTGAGCGAGTTGACGGAGCGCCCCGACGGGATGGCCGAGCGCGAGTACCAGGCGCGCCTCAGCCTCCAGGAGCTCGTCGCCACGCTGACGGGTCCGACCGACTGGCTCCCCGAGGGGTCGCTCGGCCCCGAGAGCGAGTACGCGGCTTCCTCGGCACGTGTGTACGTCGGGGATCACCGCACCGTGGACGACCTGGCCCAGGATCCGATGCCGTGGCCGCTCAGCGCCGGCCTCGCGGACTTCGGCGATCCGATCCCGCCCGGCGAGATGCGCTGCGGCGTCGTCGAGGGTGAGGAATGGGACACCCTCCACGAGGCGGCGGCGGCCGCGAACCAGCTCACCCCGTGGACCGACGCCGGCGACCGGTACTCGATCCTGTTCCGACCCCTGCTCCCGGACGAGCAGGGCTGCTGAGCCCCTTCCGTCCATGAGGAGCTGAGCGGCCGGTCAAGTCCCCTCCTCGTGGAGCCGATGGTTCCGTGAGGACCAGGCCGCCCTCCCGCGGCCTCTGTGCCAACCCATGACGAATGAGATCGAGGACTCCGCCGTGGACCGACCGAGGACCACCGACGGCTTCTTCGAGCCGCCCGCCGTGGGAAGCGCCGATCGTACGCGCGAGCTCGAGCTCCGCTATCGCGGGATCATCGACCGGCTGCCGGCCGTGCTCTACGTGGACGCCGTCGACCAGAACCAGCCGATGATCGATGTGAGCCCGAGCGTCCACGACCTGTTGGGGATCCCCCGTGAGGAGTTCCTGAGCAGGCCGTTCGCGTGGACCGACACGATCCACCCCGACGACCTCGCCGCGGTCATGGCGGAGAACGAGCGCTCCGCGGTCACCGGAGACCCGTTCCGCATGGAGTTCCGCGTCGTCCACCCCGACGGGAGGATCCTCTGGGTCCGCGACGACGCGGTCCTGATCCACGACGAGTCGGGAGCACCGCTCCACTGGCTGGGGTTGATGCTCGACGTCACGGAACTGATCGAGGCGCAAGCCGAGCTCCATGAGGCCAAGACGAAGTACGGCGCCCTGGTGGAGCAGATCCCGGCGATCGTCTACGTCGACGCGGCCGACGACGAGATGTCGACGACGTACGTGAGCCCCCAGATCCAGGCGATCCTCGGCTACACCGCACAGGAGTACATCGACGACCCGCAGCTGTGGGAGCGAATGTTGCATCCCGACGATCGCGAGAACGCGGTGGCGACCTACCTTCGCGGACGCGAGTCCGGGGGGCCCTTCGTCTTCGAATACCGCCTCATCGCGCACGACGGCAGGACCGTGTGGTTCCGCGACAGCGCGATCGTGCTCACCGACGAGCAGGGCCGCCCCGAGCACATCCAGGGCGTGATGCTCGACATCACCGAGCGCAAGATCGCGGAGGAGCGGATCGCGTTCCTCGCGTACCACGACAAGCTCACGGGACTCCCGAACCGCACGATGTTCGACGAGCTCCTCGGGCTGGCCCTCGCCAGGGCGAAGCGCCACGAGCTCGGCGTCGTCGTCGTGACGGTCGACCTCGACGACTTCAAGCTCGTGAACGACTCCCTCGGGCACGAGGCCGGAGACGCGATCCTGATGCAGTTCGCGCAGCGGCTCAGCGACGCGACACGCGAGACGGACCTCGTGGCGCGACCGGGTGGGGACGAGTTCCTGCTCCTGCTCGCCGACCTCGATCGTGCATCCTCCGGCCACGGCGGCCACGAGAGCGTCTCGGTCTCCGCGGAGTCGGTGGCGCTGCGGATCCAGGAGGCGCTCCGCACCCCTTTCATCGTAGGCGATACCGAGCTCTACGTGACCGCGAGCCTGGGGATCAGCGCGTTCCCGGACGACGCGAGCGACGCGCCGACGCTGCTCAAGAACGCGGAGACGGCGATGTTCCGATCGAAGCGATCCGGGCCGGGCGGGTACGTCCTGCACGCGAAGGACGACGCCGACTCGATCGTGCGGCTGTCGCTGTCCACGCGGCTGCGGCGGGCCGTGGAGCAGGAGCAGTGGATGCTGCACTACCAACCGCTGATCGACCTGCGCACCGCGGAGATGAACGGCGTCGAGGCGTTGATCCGCTGGCCCGAACCGAACGGGGGCCTCGTGCCGCCCGGCGACTTCATCCCGCTCGCGGAGGAGATGGGCCTGATCGAGGCGATCGGCGCCTGGGTGATCGACGAGGTCTGCCGGCAGGGTCGCATGTGGCGAGAGCAGGGACTGGATCTCGACATCTCGTTCAACCTGTCGCCCCGGCAGCTCTGGCAGGCCGACATCGTGGACCTGATCGTCGATCCGATCCTCGGATCGGGGATGGACCCGAGCCGTGTGACGGTCGAGATCACCGAGTCCACGGCCATGACGAATCCCGACCGCACGCTCGGCATCCTCCACGAGCTCCACGCCCGGGGGCTCCAGCTCGCGATCGACGACTTCGGGACCGGGTACTCCTCGCTCGCCCGGCTCCGCTACATGCCGGTCGACATCCTGAAGATCGACCGTTCGTTCGTGCGTGAGCTCGATCGCGACGAGCAGAACGCGAGCATGGTCTCGGCCATGATCGCCTTGGCCTCCAACCTCGGGATGACGCCTCTCGCGGAGGGGATCGAGACGGAGGCGGAGTGGCGCGCGCTCCCGGAGCGCGGCTGCGAGCTGGGGCAGGGCTACTTCTTCTCCCGGCCGGTGCCGGCCGGGGAGATCCTCGCGATCCACCGGCGCGCCGAGCTCCACATCGTGGTGGGCGGCGCCGCGGGAGGATCGTGGATGCATCGCCGGCGCTCAGCGCCGGCGACGCGGCCGGAGCCCACTCCGCTTCCCGCGCGCCCCGCCGCTGAACACGACGCGCGGG
>CBHFMJ010000084.1:0-8891 GCA_965994715.1 uncultured bacterium
ATGTAGTTGTGGTTGAGCATCCTCGCTTCTTCTTGGGCGAGGACGACCACCCGCCGGGCTCGGTCGGTGAATCGCTCGAACATGCGCTACATCCCTCCAGGCGGCGACCCGTCCGTCCGGCCCCGGGGATCTTCGGACTCCGTCCTACCCCCGAGGTGCATGAGGCGCCGCTCCCTCGCGGTGGCAGCGCCTCTCTGCACGCAGTATACCCAGCGCCCCCGATACGCCAGCATGCCGCCCAACATCCGCTCCGTTCATTCCGGGACCTCGTCCCGATCCAACCTTCGTTTCAGTCTTCGGAAGAACCGAGCCCGGGGATGAGTCCCGGACGATCTTTCCCAAGGGTGAGACGAGGCATAGACCTTTCGGACCAGAAGGACCACCCGGACGGCCGTTGGCATCCCGGGGCTCCGGCTGGCAGCATCGTGGCGACGCTCCTCGTGTCCCCACATGGGAGCCCCTCCCCACCGTTCGGAGGTCCGGCCTTCCCATGTGGACACCATGGAGAAAGGGAGCGAGACAGTGCGCGTGCTCGTCGTCGATGATCACCCCGCGTTCCGGAAGGCTCTCGCATCCGCCCTGCAACTCGTCGGCGATATCGAGATCGCGGGGGAGGCCTCGGGCGGCGAGGACGCGTGCGTCGGAGCGAAGGAGCTGCAGCCCGACGTCGTCCTGATGGATCTCTCGATGCCCGACATCTCCGGCATCGAGGCGATGCAGCGGATCCATTCGTCGACCCCGGAGCTTCCCGTCGTGATCCTCACCGCCCATGCGGACGAGGGCGTCGAGCGAGCGGCTCGTGGGGCCGGCGCCTCGGGGTTCGTCGCGAAGGGACGCGGGCTCCAAGACATCCTCCGCGCGCTGCACGAGGTGACGGCCGCGAGCTGAGCCCCGCGATAGGGTCCGCGCGTGGGATGCCTCATCGTCCTGTTCGTCCTTCTCCTGCCTCGCACGATCATGGTCGTCCTGTGGCTGTTCTCCGACTATCTCTCGACCGCGTTCGGGACGTGGGTCTGGCCGTTGATCGGCTTCTTCGTGCTCCCGACGACCACGCTCGCCTACGCGGTGGCCCAGAACCGCTATGGGGGCGTGCGTGGTGTGGGGCTCGTCCTGGTGATCCTGGGCGCCCTGGTGGACCTCGGCGCGCTCGGAAGCGGAGGCAGGGGCGCGGGGAGGCGCTGGACCGCGGATCGCTGAGTGCCGGAACGGCCGGGGCCGGCTCGCCTTCGGCCAGCCGGCCCCACGGATGCCCCGGGTGCGTCGGGGCCACCCCCTGTTTCCCCAGCCGCGCCTCGCCGATCGCTCGGCGCCGCGCTTCCGGGCCATCCGGGTCGTTCGTGACCCACCCGAACGTATCCACGGAGCTCTGCGAGGGATGTCACGGGCGTGACAACCGGCGGGTGCCGTTCGTCACCTGCCGAAGCGTGACCGGAGGTCACGTTCCGGGTCAGTCGAGCGCCTCCGGGCGGTGGGCCGGGAACATGATGAGGTCGCGGAGCGATGCGGCCTCCGTGAGGACCATGAGCAGGCGGTCGATGCCGAGACCCAACCCACCGGCCGGCGGCATCCCGTGCTCGAGCGCCCGGAGGAAGTCCTCATCGAGCGGATGCGTCTCCTCGACGCCCGCCGCCTTCAGCTGCTGTTGGAGCTCGAGCTTCGCACGCTGCTCGAGCGGATCGGTCAGCTCGGAGAACGCCGTGACGAGCTCGACCCCGCCGATGATCAGGTCGAAGTGCTCGGTCAGGCCGGGATCCTTCCGGTGCGGTCTCGCGAGCGGCGACACCTCTCGAGGGAAGTCACAGACGAACGTCGGCTCGACGATCGTCGACTCGACGAGCCTCTCGAACAGCTCCACCACGATCTTCCCGGGGCCCCACACGTCATCGAGGGGCACGTCGTGACGCGCCGCGATCGACGGGAGATCGGTGCGCTCGAGCGTGATCTCCTCACCCGTCGCGGTCGACACGGCGTCGAGCATCGCGAGCCGACGGAACGGGGGTGCGAGATCGATCACCGCTCCTCTCCAAGGGAAAGTGAGGTCTCCGGGGGGGCGGCCCATGATGGGGCTCACCGCGCGGGCGCTCGCGCGGATGAGCGCCTCCGACAGCTCCATCATCGTCGTGTAGTCGCCGTACGCCTGGTAGGCCTCGAGCATCGAGAACTCCGGGTTGTGGTCGCGGTCGATCCCCTCGTTGCGGAAGTTCCGCCCGAGCTCGTAGACACGCTCGATCCCACCGACGAGGAGTCGTTTGAGGTAGAGCTCGAGCGAGATCCGGAGCTTCATCTCGATGCCGAGCGCGTCGTGGAAGGTCGTGAACGGCCGCGCGTTCGCGCCGCCGGCCACCGTCTGCAGGATCGGTCCCTCGGACTCGACGAAGCGGCGTTCGTGCAGCACCTCGCGCGCTGCCCGGAGAACCGCCGCGCGCGCGGCGAAGAGGCGGCGCGGGGTCTCGTCCGCGATCAGATGGAGGTAGCGCCGCCGCTGCTGCAGGTCCGGGTCCTTGAGGCCGTGCCACTTCTCCGGCAGCGGACGGAGCGCCTTCGTCAGCATCGCCCAGCGGCTGACGAAGACCGAGAGCTCGCCGCGGCGCGTCGTCCCGACCAGGCCGGTGGCCGCGATGATGTCGCCGAGATCCACCTCGTCGAGGAGCGCGAACGGCTCGGGCTCCAGCTCGGCTTGGTTGCAGACGAGCTGGAGGTCGCCGCTACCATCGCGGAGGGTGAGGAACTGCAGCTTCCCCATGTCCCGTTTCAGGACCACGCGACCGGCGACGGTGACCGTCTCCTCGGCCCGGTGGTCCGGAGGGAGGTCCCCGCACCGATCACGGAGATCCGCGGTCGCGGTGGGCTCGTCCACGCCGAGCGCGTCCTTCAGCGTGAGGGCGAACGCCCGATCCCCGAGCCGCTCGAGCGATGCGCGTCGGGCCCTGAGGACCTCCTCCTCGCGCGAGGGGCCGCTCGTGTCCGCCGGTTCAGTCATCCACGTTCTTCTCGTGGACCAGTCGCAGACCTTCGAGGGTCAGGAACGGCTCGTGGTGATCGATCGTGCGGCAGTGCGGGATGACCACCGTCGCCAGCCCGCCGGTCGCGATCGTGGTGGCGCCGCCGAGTTGGCGCCGGATCCGGTCGACGATCCCGTCGACCTCGCCCGCCGTGCCGAACACCAGACCCGACTGGATCGCCTCGACGGTGTTCTTGCCGATCACGGATGCTGGGGCCTCCATCTCGACGCGGGTGAGCCTGGCTGCCCGTCGCACCAGCGTCTCGGCGGAGATCTGCAGACCGGGCGCGATGACCCCGCCGAGGAACTCGCCGTGTTCGGAGACGACGTCGAAGTTCGTCCCCGTGCCGAAGTCCACGACGATCGACGGGCCGCCGAACCGCGTGTACGCGGCCAGCGTGTTCACGATCCGGTCCGCGCCGACCTCCCGCGGATTGTCCGTGAGCACCGAGACGCCGGTCTTCGTCCCTGGCCCGACCACCAGCGGCTCGAAGGACAGGTAGCGTGCAGCCATCTCGCGGAGCTGCTGCGTGACGTCCGGGACGACCGAGGCGATGCAGAGGCCCGAGAGCTTCTCGAGGGACAGCCCTCGATGCTCGAGCAGCCCCGCGAATACGAGCGCGATCTCGTCGGCGGAGCGCTCTGGCTGCGAGGACAGGCGCCATGTGTGGACGAGCCCCGGGCCGTCGAACACCCCGAGCACCGTTTCCGTGTTGCCGACGTCGGCCGTGAGCAGCATCGCGCACTCCCCGTGGACGGATGCGGGCAGGAACGGTCCATCGTGGCCCACCGGCCGAGCGGCGACAACCCGTTCAGCGCGCGCCGGCGGGAGCGGGGAGCAGCAGGTTGTCGATGAGATGCGCGGACGGGAACCGCGCGGCGACGAGGGCTCGCGCGGGTCCGTCCACGCGCGTGATCGCCTCGAAGGTGTCGTCCCCGACCACCGCGACGTAGTCGGGCCGCGCCATCGCCGTCGCCCCGATCTCCCGGGCCATCGCCGCGACGAGCACCGCCGTCTCCCGCTCGCCGGCCCGCGCCATCCCCGCCGCCTCCGACAGGGCGAGGAACAGGCAGCCGGCTTGCCCCCGCTCCTCCGGCGAGAGCCGGGCGTTGCGGGACGAGCACGCGAGACCGTCGGACTCGCGCACGGTGGGGACCGGCACGATCGTGACGGGGAGCCCCTCCTCGCGCACCATCCGCCGGATGAGGAACAGCTGTTGGGCGTCCTTCAGGCCGAAGACGGCGCGGCACGGCCCCGTCACGTCGAAGAGGCGATGGACCACCTTCAGCACACCGCGGAAGTGCCCGGGCCTGGCGGCGCCCTCGAACGTGTCGCCGACGGGCCCCGGATCGGGCTCCGGGAGGAGGACACCGTCCGGGTAGACCTGTTCGATCGGCGGCGCCCAGACCGCGTCGACGCCCAACCGTGCGCAGATCTCCAGGTCCCCGGCCTCGTCGCGGGGATACGCGGCGAGGTCCTCGTCGGGACCGAACTGAGCGGGGTTCACGAAGATCGTCACGAGCACGTGACGAGCGTCTTCCTGCGCTCGCCCGATCAGCGAAGTGTGCCCGGGATGCAGGGAACCCATCGTCGGGACCAGCCCCACGTCGCCCTCGCTCCGCCAGGCGTCCGTCAAGCGACGCACGTCCTCCGCGGTCCGGATCAGGTCCATCCGGCCAGCACGTCTTCCACGGCGCCCCGCGCTGCGGGAGAGGCGCGCCCGGAACGTTCCGCGAGCTGCAGGGTCGATCTCGCCAGCGCGACGTAGACGGAGACGAGCTCGGGAGCGTGCCGCTCCAGCGCTTCGAGGTTCCGCCGGACCGTCCCCGCATCGCCGCGGAGGGCGGGGCCCGTCAGTGCCCGAGCCGCGCCCAGCTGCTCGACGTGGTCGAGGGTCGCGCGCCGCAACGGGGCCATCGCCGCTCTGGGGTCGGGGACCCCGGCAGCCTCGAACAACGACTCGGCGATCGCGGACACCGTCACGACCGAGTTGGACGCGAAGACGGCGGCCGCGTGGTACAGAGGCCGCAGCTCGTCCGTCAGGGCGAACGGCACGCCGTGGAGGTCCTCGACGAGCCGTTCTCCGATGCGGGCGCCCTCGGCATCGTCCGCGGTCACCGCGATCCAGCAGCCGTGCAGACCCTCCAGCGCCGCCTCGACGTCGGGGAACGTCTGGAGGGGGTGCAGGGCGAGTCGGCGCGCACCCACCCCGGCGGCGGCCCGGAGCGCGTCGAGCCCGAGGGAGCCGGAGAGATGCAGGACCCAGGTGCCGGTTGCAAGCGCCCCGGCCGTGGCGAGCTCGGCAACCGTCGGTTCGATCGCATCGTCGGGCGTGCCGATCACGACGAGCTCCGACCCGGCGGCCGCGTCGGCGGGCTCTCGCACGGAGACCCCCGGGAGATACGTTGCGGCGCGGGCCCGGGTCCTTGCGCTCCCGGATACCCCCACGACCTGGTGTCCGGCTCGTTGGAGCAGGACGGCCACAGCGGTGCCCACCGTGCCCGCACCGATCACGGCGACCCTCATGCGCGCGAGTATCCCAACGGCGCCCGAAGAGCCGTCACAGGTCGGCGAAGGGCTCCTGAGCGATCCACGCGAGCGGTCCGGCGGGGGTCGGAGCCCTCTTCGGCCCCTCGAGCGGCTTCAGCACGTGATGCCGCAGGACGTGCAGTGAGCCGCCCGTGACCACGTACGCGGTCCCGTCGTCCGCGTACGCGGCGAAAGTGAAGCCACCGTCGGAGCCCACCCTGCGAGGCTGGATCGACCGACCGGACGCGAGGAGGGGAAGCTCCCAGAGGCCGGGTCGGCCCTCACCCACCCTTCCGACGACGAGCGCCACCCACGAGTCGGGGCCGTACGCCAATACCTCGTCCACCTGCAATGGCGCACCACCCACAAGGTACGGCACAGGCGGTCCACGGAACTGGCCGTACAACGACGCCCTCCCGCTCACGCGGATCGGAGCGGGGTTGCGGCTCCCGACTTCCGTGGACGTGGGATCGATGGATGGGAGATCGGCGCTCGGAGCGACGATCATGTCCCCGTCCGGCGACACCGCGATGAGGCCATGATCGGGCAGGAGGAGGCCTGCGTCGCGGTAGCCAGCACCGACCACGTCCACGCCGTGCGGTCCGAGCCTGGTGAGGAAGTGCCCGAGGCTGGTCCGGCCGACGGAGAGGACGTCGCCGCAGAGCGTCTCTCGCATCACGCGCTCCTGCCCGGGACGTTCCACGTGCGCGGCGGACACCGATACCGTGCGACGGCACCCGTTCGATGGTGGCCCCCGGTCGACGAGGAGCGCCTCGCCCGCTCGCGCCCAAGTGACGATCGTCCCTCGTCCCAACCGCTCGAGCTCCGCTCCGACCTCGAGGGAATCGAGCACCGAGGCCTCGAGCACGCCCTGTCCGCGATCGGACGTGATGCCGAGCCACCCGAGATCGGAAGACCTCACGTTCACCAGCTCCACCGGGTCAGGGATCAGAGGGCCCCGATCTACCTCGCCCGACGCGAGGTTCCATCGCCACAGACGCGCCGATCCTCGGCCCTCCGCGCTCGCGTAGACGAGGATGCCCGACGGCCCCCCAGGCGGCACCAGCGAGTTCTCCCGTCTCGCACCGGGATCTGGAGCACCCCGCGAGAGGAGGACGAGCATGACGGAGAGGGCCCCCACGGTGGCGAAGACCGATCGGGAGCCGGTCGTGACCGGTCGAGCCTCGGACAAGGCGCGGTCTTCCGCGGTATCGAGGGGCCCGTTCCCGGAGAGCGTCCGTTCCCGGCTCACGCTCCGCGCCGGCGCCGAGCGGTAGAGGGGCGCGCCGCACTCGGGGCACGTGCCGGCGGCGCTGTCGCCGACGCGGTCGCATCGGAGACAGGTCGTGGTCACGGGCGCACCGCCAGCGGCGACGCCGAGGGCACCACGCCGTCCGTGTTCACGCGTAGCTCTCGCAGCCGCGTCCCGTCGGGCAGGACGGGATCCGCGACCAGCTCGAGCAACGGCAGGAGGACGAACGCTCGCTGGGCCAAGCGCGGATGCGGCACGACGAGGTCCGACTCGTCGATCGTCTCCTCGTCGAAGAGCAGGACGTCGATGTCGATGGAGCGGGCCCCCCACCGCTCCGTCCGGACGCGTCCCAAGCGCTCCTCCACCCGGTGCGCCGCGTCGAGCAGGTCTCGAGCGGAGAGATCGGTCTCCACGCGGATCACGGCGTTCAGGTAGTCGGGCTGCGGCGGCCCGCCGACCGGGGCCGTCTCCCAGACCCTGCTGGACGCGAGCACCTGAAGTCCGGGCTCCCCATGGAGCAGATCGACCGCGCCCTGCAGGTTCGTGAGGCGGTCGCCCAGGTTCGAGCCGAGCCCGAGGAACGCGACGGTTTCCACCGGGTCCCTCCTCACTCGCCGGGGGAGACCGTGGCCCCCGCGGCCACCCCATCGATCCCGAGACGGCCGGCGGCGTTCGGCTTGTGGAGCACCGCCGTCACCCGGCCCACGTGCGGGAAGGAGCTGATCCGCCGCGCGATCGCATCGGCCATCGCCTCGATCAGGTCGAAGGATCCGTCCTCCACGATCTCGCGCACGGCGTCCGTGACCCCGCGGTAGTCGGCCGTCGCATCGATCGAGTCGCGCGGAGCATCCACCTCGATGTCGAGGTCCACGACGAAGGGTTGCGGTTGGTCCTTCTCGCCGTCGCGCGCTCCGTGGCGGCCCTCGGCGCGGATCCCCGTCAGGAACAGACGGGCTCGGGTCATGGCGAAGCCTCCTCGTCGTCGTCGGGCACGAACCAATCGTCGCGCTCGTCCTCCTCCAGGTCCAGCCACGGCGGGCGTCGTTCGAGCTGGATCTGCACGACGCCGTCATGAGCGTGGCCCGCTGCGTGCGGCTCCCGCAGGTATCTGGCCCGCAGGTACTCGAGGATCATCGGGGCGATCGTGGCGGCGGCCTCATCGGTGAGATCGTGACCGCATCCGGGCAGGAGCCCGAGCGTCGACGTCGCGATCGCGTCGTTCAGTTCCTCGGCCACCGACACCGGCACCACCGCGTCGTCCTCTCCCCAGAGCAGGAGCACGGGGAAATCGAAGGACGCGAGGATCCCGTCGTCGGCAGCGGGAGCCCGAGGCGAGTCGAGGAGGACCATCGCGTCGACGCCACCCTCGGCGGCCAGGACCTGCGCGAGGGACCCGCCCGTCCCGTGGCCGATCACTCCGCACCGCTCCCCGCCGAGCGCGCCCCGTACGACGTCGATCGCGGCGGGCTCGTCCCCCGGAGGCAGATCGGGCGTGAGCACGCGGAATCGCGACTCGAGGAGCGGCACGAACTCCTTCCACTGCTCGCTCGATCGGCCCTCGTCGTGGAGGAGGAGCAGGATCGGATCCCGGCCGGTCACGGGCGCCCTCGCGCGATCGCGTCCGCCACCCGGAGCGCCTGGACCGTCGGGGCGACGTCGTGGACCCGGACGACGTCCACCCCCTGCGCCGCGCACCACACCGCGGCGGCGAGGGAGCCGTCGCGTCGGTCGGCAGCGTCGGCGACGCCCGCGAGCTCGCCGATGAACCGCTTGCGGGACGCTCCCGCGAGCACGGCCGCGCCGAGCTCGCGGAACGAGCCGATCGATCGCAGGAGCGCGAGGTTGTGCTCGCGGTTCTCCCCGAACCCGATCCCGGGGTCGATGCAGAGAGGGTCGCGGCCGCTCCCGGTCGCGACGGCCGCCTCGATCCGCTCGGCGAGGAACGCGCGGACCTCGGCCACCACGTCGTCGTAGCGAGGGTCGGCCTGCATCGTCTTCGGCCCCCCCCGCATGTGCATCAGGACCATGCCCGCTCCGCTGCGGGCCACCGCGGCGAACATCGCGGGGTCGGTGCCGGCGCCGATGTCGGTCACGCCAACCGCGCCCGC
>CBHFMJ010000085.1:0-8831 GCA_965994715.1 uncultured bacterium
ACCCCCCTCTCGCCCCCACCCCCGCCCCCTGGCTACGTGCGGCGCGGGGGGGGGGGGGCCCGCCCCGCCCCCCCCCCCCTCCTCCATGTTCGGGTCAGTCGACGGGTCGATCGAACCGGAGATCGGCGAGCAGCCCCTCGGTGCGCTCGACGGCGGACGTGAGCCACGTGCCGTCCTGCGATCCCCGGAGCTCCTCGCGCGGATAGGCGAACTGATTCAGCGTCTCGTCGGAACCGACCTGGATGCCCTTGGTCAACAGGTACTCGCCGAGCGCGAACTCCCAACTGAAGATCGCGGTCCCGTCCGGATAGGCGTGCACCGTGTACGTCAGGTACGGAGTGGGCTGGGCGACGTAGAGCTGCGCCCCCTTCCCGAACCCACGCTCCTCCCGCAGCCGGAACCCGAAGCGCTCGAGGGCGTCGCCGAACTCCATACCGGCCAGCCTATCGGCGGCCGGCCGTCAGCGAACGATCGACAGGACCTCGTCGTCGCTCTGCGCGTCCATCAGTTGCAGCTGCTCCGCGTGTCGCGCGCGCGCGATGGAGCCGCGCGCCTTGCCGAGGCTGGAGCGGAACTCGTCCGCGCCGTTCGCGATCATCGTGCCCGCTTTCGAGAACTTGTTCTCGACGATCGCGTCCATCGCGTCGAGCAACGTCCCGACCTCCGCGAGCGCGGCCTGCACGTCCGCGGCATCACCGAAGCGCTCGACGAGGGCGTACAGGAACATGATGATCGGCAGCGCGCTCGAGTACGGCACGATCACCACGCCGCGCATGAACGCCTCCGTGTGGGCCCGCGACAAGACCTGGTACGCGGCATCGGGGACGGCGGCGACCGCGACCGGCGCGGTCACCGACACGTCGATGTACTGCCCCACCTCCTTGGCCCGCGCGGCGACCGCCTTCTCCACCTTGCGGGCGCAGGCATCGCGCCGCGTGGGATCCTCTTCGGCCTCCATCGCCTCGAGCTCCGCAACCGCCGACCACTTGGAATCGATCGGCAGTCGCCGGCCGTCGGGCAGGCGCAAGCCGAACTCCACGACCTTGCCGTTCACGCGGAAGTCCGATGCGAGCATCGACGGGGGCAGCTGCCCGAGGTGCTCGCGGAGGACGTGCTCCCCGGCTCGGCCCTTGGTGTTCCCCCCGGCGAGGACGGTGGCGAGCCGACGCACGACCTCGCGGTTCTCGGTCTCGGAGGTCCGGCGTTCCTCGTCGCGCACCTGGAGCTGCTCGAGGGCGTGGCGCGTGGCCTCCAGACCCGCCCGGAGATGATCGGCGGAGACGTCCCGTTGACCCGAGGCGTCGGCGATCCGGCGGAGCTCGGCGGCCTGCACTTCCAACCGAGCGGTGAGCTCCGCGTGCAGCTGGGCGTTCAGGGCGTTCTGGGCGTCGAGGGCGCCCACGGCGTCCGGATCCTGCTGCTCCGTAGGCTGCCGGCGCAGCATCATCAGCGCGCCCACCGCGATGCCCACGAACGCGGCGAGCACCGCGATCACGACGTCGTTCGTCACGGGTCCACCTGTGAGGGGGTCATGAAGGGGGTCATGGGCCGAACCGTACCCCGGGGGGGTGACAGAACCGCGCAACCGAGCGCAAGTCCGGGATACCATCTGTGGGTGACCCCGCATCCGATCGAGCTCTACCGTCTGGGCGGCACCCACCAGAAGGTGGGGATCCAGATGGGCGAGCTGGGAGTCGCCCAGATCCACCGGGTCATCGGGTCGTTCGATGCCGACCTCCCCGCCGGGAGGAGCCGGACCGAACAGCTCCGGCTGGCGCAGGCCTACCGCGACGTCACGGCGCCGTCACTCCCGTGGCTGATCGAGGAGCTCGACGGCTGCGCGGAGGGCGCAGGCGTGGACCCGCTCGAGTTCTTCGCGACGACCGTCGAGGAGCTCTGGTACTCCCCGTACCCGAAGCGCACCCAGGGCCGGTGCAGCGACGTGGTGGCCGGCCCGGCGGCGACCGCGGACGGGCATCTGTGGGTCGGCCACAACAACGATCTCCGGCCGGAGGCGGAAGCCGACATCGTCGCGATCGAGAAGGCGGTGGAGGACGAGCCGGTGGTCCTGCAGATCGGTGGCGTCCCGTGGCTCAGCGTGGGATGGAACCAGGCGGGTCTCTCCCTCACCGGCAACGAGCTCAGCCCGAACGACGAGCGGGTCGGGATCTCACGATCGCACCAGGTGTTCGAGATGCTGCGCGCCCGCAACCTCCACGAGATGGTGGCCTACGCGATCCGGCCCGATCGCGCCTCGTCGTACAACAACGTGCTCGCCGATCGGTTCGGCGACGTCGCGAACATCGAGGGGAGCGCGACGGACGTCGAGATCACCCACCTCGACGAGCGCGACCATCTCGCGCACACGAATCACTACGTGAGCGAGCGCATGCAGCCCTACGAGGGCGACCCGGACTACGCCGTCCGCTCCGACGTCCGGTTCTGCCGGGCACGGGACCTGCTCGCCGACCGACCGCCGGGATCCGTGACACCGGAGGTGCTCCGGGAGATCCTCTCCGATCACGAGAACCAGCCGAACGAGGTGTGCCGGCATCCCGAGTGGGGGCATCCCACCTCCAAGACCGTCTTCTGGTGCATCGCGGACGTCACGGAGGGACGGATCGCCTACGGGCGTGGGAACCCGTGCGACTCGATGGAGCAGGAGTACGCCTTCGCCGGCTACGGCGAGGGCTGAAGCGCCAAGCGGACCCGCTCGATCGTGGCGTCATCGCCACTCTCCGCCGCGAGATCCGCCACGGTGCGTCCCTCGTCGTTCGTCGCCGCGGCGTCCGCACCAGCGGCGAGGAGGAACTCCACGCTCACGAGGTCGCCGTTCATCGCCGCGGCGTGCAACGGCGTCCACCCTCCGGACTGCCGCACGTCGGGGTTCGCTCCGGCATCGAGGAGGATCCGGACGACCTCGGACTGGAGTCGGCTGGCGGCGGAGTGCAGCGCGGTGCCCGTCATCCATCCACGGCCGAACGCGTCGACCTCGGCACCGCGTTCGATCAGCAACGACACGGCGTCCGGATGCCCGAAGAACGCCGCGAAGTGCAGGGCGGTGAATCCGTCGCCCGAGTACGCCGTGGCCCTCGAGGGTTCGTCGTCGAGCACGCTCCGGAGGCGGTCCACGTCTCCGAGCGCCGCCGCCTCGAACACGTCGAAGGCTCCCGCCCGGGCCTTCACGATCTCCACCAGGTCGGGGTCGAAGCGGTAGAGCGCCCGCATCAGCGCCGAGACCCCACTTCCGTCTCGAGCGGCCCCCGCGGACGGATCGGCGTCCAGTACCGTTCCGACGCCGCCCACGTCCCCCGCCTCGATCGCGATGAACAGCTCGTCCGAGGTGCTTGCCATGGTTCCCTCCTCGGCTAGACTCTGAGACTATATTTAGATAGCCTAACGAAATACCGATGACCACGTCAAGGCGGGCTTCCCCGACGCGAGAGGTGGGCGAGGTGGGCCGGGTCGCCGACCGGCTGCACTCCGCCGCCATCCACCTCTTGCGGCGCCTGCGCGTGGAGGATGAGGCGCTGGGCATCTCCGCTCCACGCCTGTCCGCGCTCTCGGTCCTCGTCTTCGCGGGTCCGAGACGCATCGGAGAGCTCGCGCGGATCGAGCAGGTCGAGCCGCCCACGATGACGAAGCTGGTGGACGGGCTCGTCCGCGACGGACTGGCGCTCCGCGAGGACGACCCCGACGACGCGAGGGCGGTGCGGGTCCGGGCCACGGCGACCGGCGCCCGCACCCTCCGCCGGGGGCGGGCGAAACGGCTCGAAACCTTGCGAGCCACGCTCGGGACCCTCTCCCCGGCCGATCTGGCGGCGCTGGGCGAGGGCGTGGACGTGCTCGAGCGCGTGCTCGGAGACCGCTAGACGGGCCGACCGGCCCGCCACACCCGCTTCCGCGCCAGCAGCGTGCCCGGGTCCTCCACCGGGTCGCCGTCCACGAGCACCAGGTCGGCCTCCTTCCCGGGCTCGATCGTGCCGACGTCGGTGAGCCGGAGGAGCTCGGCGCCGTTGGCCGTGGCCGCGCGAAGCGCGTCGAGGGGCGGCATCCCCCACTCCACCATGTGGACGATCTCCTGCGGGGCGCTCCCGTGCGCGTTGAACGGCGTGCCGGCATCCGTCCCGCAGACGGGACGGACGCCCGTGCGGACCGCGGTCCGGAGCGCCTTCTTCGAGTCCTCCTCGATCGCTCGTGCCTTCTCCACGGCGTACGCGGCCACCCGGTCCGCGTGATCGAGGATCCCGCGGACCGCACAGATCGTCGGCGAGCGGAACGTGCCTCGCGCCACCATCTCGCGAGCCGTCGGCGCGGTCAGCTGATTGCAGTGCTCGATCGAGTCGACGCCGGCGAGCACCGCGGCGCGGATCCCGTTCGCCCCGATCGCGTGCGCCGCCACGGAGAGGTTCCGCTCGTGCGCCTCGCGCACGCCGGCCTCCAGCTCCTCCGCCGTGAAGGCGCTGAACGTGGCCGGGATACCCGGGGTGAGGACGCCGCCGGTCGCGATCAGCTTGATCGCGGTGGCGCCGGCGCGGATCTCCTCGCGGACGGCGGCCCGCACGGAATCCGGGCCGTCGACCTCCCGCGAGAACGCGATGCTGTGGCCGTGACCGCCGGTGACCGTGAGCGCGCGCCCTGACGCGAGGATCCGCGGCCCGGGGACGAGCCCCGCAGCGACGGCCCGGGCGACGTCGATGCTCGCGCCGCCCATCCCGCCCAGATCGCGGACGGCGGTCACTCCCGCGTCCAGGTTCCTCTTGGCGTTCACCATGGCCTTCAGCGCCGCGTACCCGGGCGTGGTGAGGTCCCGCGCCTCCTTCTCGAAGTCCGCCTCGCCGTCGAACTGGAGGTGCACGTGGACGTCGATCAATCCCGGCAGCAAGGTCTTCCCGTCGCCCTCGACCACACGGGCATCGCGCGCATCCTTCGGCGCTCTCGTATGCGCGCCGACCCACGCGATCCCCTCGGCGCCGAAGAGCACTCCCTGGCGCTTCCTGATCTCGATCCCGTCGAAGACGGTCACGTTCGCGACGTAGGTGGACTTCGCCATCGCAGCATCATGCCACCTGCCTGAGGGGCTCCGAGGCCCCGTAGTAGGCTGGGCGGCCCCAGAGGCGCGAGCCAGAAACAAGAGGAGGATCGATGCTCGTCGGCGAGATCATGCATCCGGACGTGAAGACCGCGAGTCCCCAGGATTCCTTCGCCGACGTCGCGAAGGAGATGCGGACACACGGCATCTCGTCGGTCGTCGTGCTCGACGGCAAGCAGCTCGCCGGCATCGTCACCGAGCGGGACATCGTGAACCTCGTCGCGGCCGGCGGAGATCCGCACACGACGACCGTGGAGCACGGCATGACGCGTAGCGACCTGATCACGGTCGACTCGAAGACGGAGCTGTCCGATGCCGCCGAGCAGATGGTGTCGAAGAACATCCGGCACCTGCCGATCGTCGATGGTGGCAACGTCGTGGGGATCGTGTCGATCCGCGACATGACGCGATGGGCCGCCGAGGAGCTCTCCGGCGGCCACGAGATGCCGGACATCGCGAGCTCCCATGCGGCGCTCCAGGCGGCGAGTCAGCTCCAGCGCAAGCGCGGCGCCTAGGACGGATCCGAGGCTCGCTGGAACGGTTCCCGCGGATCCGCGAGCGATCCGAGCTGCGCCAGGTCGCGGGGGAACAGCAGGGCCACCGTCCAGTCCATCGCGATCTTCACCCGTCGCGTCCACGTGGGCATCGCGAGCAGGTGGTACGACCGATGGAGGAACCACCCGAGGAACCCCTTGAAGCGGACGCCCTTCACGTTCGCCACGCCCTTGTAGCGGCCGAGCGAGCAGACGCCGCCGATGGTCGCGTAGACGAAGGGCTGGAGTGGTCGGGCGGCGAGGGTGGCCTCGATGTTCGCGGCGACGCGCCTGCCTTGCCGGAGGCCGTGCTGCGCCGTGGGGGGCGAGAGGCTCCCGGTCGCCTCGTCGGGCACGGCGGCCGCGTCGCCCGCCGCCCACACCCCTTCGATCCCGTTCACCCGGAGGTACCGGTCCACCGGGACCCGTCCCTGGTCATCGACCGAGAGCCCGGAGTTGCGAGCGAGGGGGGAAGGTTTCACCCCGGCCGTCCACACGAGCGTCTCGGCGGGGAACGTCTCGCCGTCCGACAGCCTGATCAGTCCGTCCTCCGCGGAGTCGAGCCTGGTCCCGAGGCGGATCTCGATCCCGCGCCGGCGCAGCTCGTCGCCGGCGTAGGATGCCAGGCGCTCGGGAAGCTCGGGGAGGATCGCATCGGCTGCGTCCACGAGGACCCACCGCATGTCGGGGGGGTCGAGGTCCGGGTAGTGCTCGATCGCGTCGCGCGCGAGGTCCTCGAGCTCGCCGAGCGCCTCGACGCCCGCGTAGCCCCCACCGACGAACACGAATGTGAGCGCGGCCCGACGCCGCGCACCATCGTCGTGCGACGCTGCGACGTCGAGCTGCGAGAGCACGTGGTTGCGGAGGTAGATCGCCTCCTGGACGGTCTTGAATCCGATCCCGTATTCGGCGAGCCCCGGGATCGGCAGGACGCGCGAAAGCGACCCGGGTGCCAGCACCACGATGTCGTAGCCGATCGTCCGCTCCTCACCGGTGGCCGTTCGCACGTGCGCCTGGCGCGCCCCGTGGTCGACGCGAGATACCTCGCCGATCACGAGCCGGCAGTGCCGCAGGACCCGTCGGAGCGGCACGACCGCCGCGCGGGGGTCGATCGTCCCCGACGCCACTTCGGGGAGGAAGGGTTGGTATTGGAAGAAGCTCTCCGGGTTCACGACGGTCACGCGATGACCGTCGGCCACGACTCCGCGCAGCCCCATCGCCGCGTAGAGACCAGCGAACCCGGCGCCGACGACGAGGATGTCGCTCCTCGCCCGCCCGTCGTTCATGCCGCCGACAGCCGGCCCAGCTCGGCCGGCAGCTCGGTGAGGGTGCGGATCGATCCGTCCGCCTCGTCGAGCTGTTCGGGCGTCGGCCGATCGGGTGCCTCGCCGCGGAGCATCCAGATCGCGCGCATGCCGACGAGCTTCGCAGGGCGCACGTCGTAGTCGAGCCGGTCCCCGACCATCACCGCGGACGTGGGAGGAACGCCGGCCGTGCGTGCAGCGAGCTCGAAGAGGCGCGGATCGGGCTTGCCGACGCCGAGCTCGTCGGAGACGCCCCACACCTCGAAGAACCGGTCGAGGCCGTCGCGATGCATCGCCGACCGGACCTCGCCCGGCTGGTTCGCGATCACCCCGAGCCGGTACCCGTCGCGCAGCTCCTCGAGACAGGGGATCGCGTCCTCGTAGAGCGCGGAGGGCGGGTAGTGCCACCGGCGCGCGGCGATCCCCTCGAGCTCGCGGAGGTCGGCGTCCGGGAGGAAGCGCGCAACGAGCCGGCGCCGGAACGACCCCGACTGCTCGGTGCGCGCACGCGTGTACTCCTCCTCGAACTCGTCGTCCGTGAATCGAGCGCCCGCCTCACGCAGCGCGCGGTGCCACGCACGGGCGTAGACCGTGTCGTCGTAGAGCACACCGCCGATGTCGAGGAACACGATCCCGATCGTCACGGTCGTCACGTCCCCCACGGCATCGGCCGGATCAGCGACCGGCGCGGCGCTTGAGCTCCGCGAAGGTCTCCGGATCCGTCCGCTCTTCCCCCATCCGGTACCCGTAGCGCTCCCCGTGGCAGTCCGAGGACGAGGTGGGGACCAGGTCCAGCCGCTCCGCGATCGCGGCGTACTTGGCCCGCATCTCGTCATCGTGGTCCGGATGGAACACCTCGAGGCCGACCATG
Source organism: uncultured bacterium (assembly GCA_965994715.1). Taxonomy (GTDB): domain Bacteria; phylum Actinomycetota; class UBA4738; order UBA4738; family HRBIN12; genus JAJNBA01. Next base: position 7,801 of record CBHFMJ010000085.1, read on the forward strand.
CCACCCTCGGCCATCTCCTCGATCAGCCGGTCGGGGACCGTGTCCTGGCCGCGCCACATCCCCGGATGCGCGAGCACGCAGATCCCGCCCGCGCCGCCGATCAGCCGGAGCGCGTCCGCCGGCTGCAGCGCGTGCTTCGGCACGTACGCGAGCCCGTCGTCGGAGATGTAGCGATCGAAGGCCTCCTTCTCGTCCGCCACGATCCCGGCTTCCACCATCGCCTCAGCGATGTGGGGCCGGGCGATCGCTCCACCGCCGGCGAGTTCCAGCACGCGCTCGACCTTGATGTCGAAGCCCAACTCGCGCAGCTTCTCGACGATCATCTCGCCGCGGCGGAGGCGGGTCGCCGTGAGCCGAAGGAGCTCGGCCTCGATCGCACGATCGTCCGGATCGACCCAGTACCCGAGGATGTGGAGGCTCGCCCCCTCGTACTCCGCCGAGAACTCGATCCCCGGGACGAACTCGAGCCCGACGTCGCCCGCGGCCGCCTCCGCGTCCGCCAGGCCCTCGAACGTGTCGTGATCGGTGAGGGCGAGGCCCGCGAGGTCCTTCGACCGCGCGAGGTCCACCACCTCCGCGGGGCCGAGGGTCCCGTCGGAGCGGTTCGAGTGGCTGTGGAGGTCGTATCCGGGCATCGCCGAGAGCGTGTCAGACCGTCGGCGCGGTCGTCCATCGCGGAGTTCTCAGGCGCGGCGCGGTCAGGGGGCCGGCGCGACCAGCTCCCGGCCGATCTCCGCGACCGTGCGACAACCGGCGAGCGCCATCGCGTTCTCGAACTCGGCTCGCAGGATCTCGAGCACGCTCGCGACGCCGGACTCACCCTCCGCGGCGAGGCCCCACACGACCGGCCGGCCGACGAGGACCGCGGCGGCGCCCAAGGCGATCGCCTTGAGGACGTCCGTCCCCCGGCGCACACCGCCGTCCACCAGGACGGGGATGCGCCCGGCGACGGCATCGATCACCTCCGGGAGCGCGTCCAGCGGCGCCGGACAGGAATCCAGCTGCCGCCCGCCATGGTTCGACACCACGAT
>CBHFMJ010000086.1:0-8830 GCA_965994715.1 uncultured bacterium
GTGAAGACCAGGCCGCGGGCGATGAAGCCGATGTGCTCCCTGATCCAGACGTTGTCGAACGACGAAGCCCAGAAGAGGAACCCGAGCACCGCGAGGATCCCGAGCCAGACCACCGCCACCTTCACCCGGAACGGGACGCCAGCGCTCCGCAGTGCCAGGCGACTCATGCGATCAGGGCGCGGAGCGAGCGGGGGCCGCGCCGCAGCCCCCGCCTGGTCCGTGCTCATCTCACACCTTCCGTCGAGGTGCTACGCGACCTCGGAGACGTCCGCTCCTGGGAACCACGTCTCGGAGAAGCCGGAGAGCGTTCCGTCCTCGTGCATGTCCGCCACGATGCCGTCCACCGTCTCTACCAGGGTGGTGGCATCCAGCTCCGATGACTTGTCGAACGCGACCGCCAGCGGCTCGCCGAACAGCGGCTCCCCCACGATCTTCACCGGGTTCCCCGAATCGACGAACTCCTGGGCGATGTAGCTCGCCGTCATCACCGCGTCGACCCGCGTCCCGTCCCCGAGGGCCAGGTCCTGCAACGCGGTGGTGTCCGTGTCGTATCCGGCCACGGTCGCGTCGTCGATCACGAAGTCGAACTCGTAGCCCGAGATCTCGAGGCTCTTCTCGATGAAGAACTGGTAGGTGCAGTCGGCGCAGACGCCGATCCGCTTGCCGTCCAGGTCGGTCGTGGGATCCGAGATCGTCGTGTTCTCCTCGTGGACCACGACCACTGCCGGGACGTAGGCGTAGGGCTCGGTGAAGTGCAGGACCTCCTGGCGATCGTTGGTGGGGGTCATCGAGCCGACGCTCATGTCCCAGCGATCGTTCCAGCTCCCGGCGGTGAGGATCTCCCAGTCCGGGGTCTCCCACTCCACCCTGACGCCGAGCCGGTCTGCGATCTCGTTCGCGGTGTCGATGTCGAAGCCCTCGTATTCGCCCGTCTCAGGGTTCAACTCGGACGCCGGAGGATAGGCGGGATCGGTCGAGACGCGGATCACGCCGTCGGTGCAGATCTTCGCGAGCAGGTCACCGGCGTCCTTGTCGTAGCTGGCGCAGACGGTCTCGTCGGCCGGGCTTCCTCCGTTCCCGTCTGCCGGCGGGGCGGGGTCCTCGCCGCAGCTGGCAGCGATGAGCGCCAGGACCCCCACAAGCACCGCGATCCGTCGGAAACCAACCTTCATGTGCTCCCCCTCGGGTCGATGAGCGGGCGCCCTCGATCGCGCGCCCCTACGGCCGACTCTAGGGCAGGAGCGGTCGCCGGGCAACGCAGTCAGGCGGGTGCTCCGGCGGCAGGTTCGACCGGCTGCCAGCGAGAGCCCACGGCCCGCCACGCCCCCACCCTGAGCGTGTCCGGTGCCCTCGATCCGTCCGGCTCGAAGCGATAGCTCCCCGCGAGACCGGGGATCTCGACCGGTTCCTCGAGCGCAGCGGCCAGCACCTCCCGCGGATCGTCGCTTCCCGCGCCGGTGACGAGGCCGAACAGGAACCGGCCGGCGTCGTACGCCTCCACCGCGTACGGACCGGGCGGGGCCCCGCTCGCAGCCTGGAGATCGTGCACGAACCGCATGTGCTCTTGCTCCAGGGACAGGTTCACGCTCACACACGCGCAGGCGGTGATCACGTCACGGCCGGTGGTGGCGAGCGCGAGGCCGTCGTCCGTTCCGATCCTCGAGGTGCCGACCACGAGCGCCGGGTCCTCCGGCAACCGGGACAGGACCGCCTCCGCGCCCGCCGTCCCGCCCGTCCACGCGAGGACCGGGCATCCCGCATCCTCGATCCGATCTGCGACCGGGTCGGCGATCGGCATGTCCACTCCGGCGACCGTGCCGGCGATCGCGACGTCCGGGTCACCCGCCGCTCGAGCCAGCTCTTCGGCCGTCGCGAGGAGGGCGCGGCTGGTGGGATGTTCGTCGCCGGCGAGGCACAGCGTCGCGCCGTCGAGACCCACATCGGCCGTCGACAGCAGGAGCACGGCCTCCGCCGCCTGCCCCGCCGCCAACGAGAGCCAGACGCCGTCTCCATCGGTCGGCGGACCCCACGCCCACGAGAGCGAGACGACCGGTAGGCCGTGCGCGGCCAGCAGGTCGATCGCCCCGGCCGGGGGCGCGGTCCACGGCGCGATCACGGCGGCGACGACGGCGCTGTCCTCCGCGAGAGCTCCCAGCGTGCTCATCACCTCGGCGCGATCGAGGCCCAGGTTCACGGGTTCGATCTCGACTGTGCCGGCCTCGTGAGCCGCGAGCTCCACGCCCGCCAGTGGAGACGCGCTCACGAGCTCGGCGTCCGGCGGCGACCCGTCGAACAGGTACACGATCGTGGGCTGGGAGGCATCCTCTCGGGGAGGAAGTCCTTCCGTGCACGCCGGAACCGAGAGCGCGAGCAGCGCCACCAAGCTCGCTCGGATCGTCTGGCTCGCTCGGATCGTCTGGCTCGCTCGGATCCTCTGGCCCGCTACCCTAGACCGGCCCGGCCGGGATGGCGGAACAGGCAGACGCGCGGGTCTCAAAAACCCGTGGGCTTCGGCCCGTGAGGGTTCGACCCCCTCTCCCGGCACCCAGACCCTTCCGCTCCCTCCCGAGTCTCTCCGCATCCGCATCGCCTGGATTATCGACGCGGTCGCTCGCGTCGATCAGGTCGATGGGGCGTCGACGATCGCGCGGGCGACGACCAGGTCCTCGAACGCCATCCCCACGCTCTTGAAGACGGTCAGGTCGTCGGTCGAGCGGCGGACCTCCACCCCCCGGACCGCTCCCGCGAGGTCGGCCACCACGTGTCCCGCCTCGATCGCCCCTTCGGCGATCGGGATCGCCAGCTCGCCCGCCTCGGCGAGCGCCACCTCCCGGGTCTCGACCACGACCCTCCCCCGCCGCACGGTCTCGGTGTCGAGCTCCCTCGTGTCGGGGCGATGGGATCCGACCGCGTTCACATGGACCCCGGGCGCGAGCAGCGACCCGTCGAACAGCGGTTCCCCGGAGGTCGTGCACGTGCAGATCAGGTCTGCCTCGGCGACCGACTCCGGCCCACCCGGTCGCGCCGCCAGGCCCCGCTCGAGGGCGGCTTGGATGAGGGATCTCCCCGGTCCGGGGGATCGCGAGACGACGACGAGCTCCGTCACCGGGCGGACGGCACACATCGCCTCGAGGTGCGCTCGAGCCTGCACGCCCGCCCCGAACACCACGAGCCGCGCCGCGTCCTCCCGCGCCAGGTGCCGGGTCGCCAGGCCCGAGACCGCCGCGGTCCGGAGCGCGGTGAGCGACGTTCCGTCGAGGACCGCCTCCGGCGACTGCGTAGTGGTGTCGAACAGCACGTAGCCGGCCTGGATGTATGGGAGCCCGCGCCCGGGGTTGGACGACGTGAGCGTGACCAGCTTCACGCCGACCCCGGCATCGCCGAACGCCGGCATCACCAGGAGCGACCCGGCCGGCGTCTCGAGGCTGGTGCGGAGCGGTCCGGTCCCCGGATCGAGCGCCCGGAACGCCGTCTCGAGGGCGTCGATCGCGGCGACCATCGGGAGCCGGGCGCGGAGCTCCTCAGCGCCGATCAGCTGCAGCTCAGCGCTCACCCTTCACAGCTCGCCGAGGTAGGCCTCGCGCATCAACGGGTTCTGCAACAGGTTCTCGGCCGTGTCCGCCAGCACCACCTGTCCGGTCTGGATCACGTAGCCGCGATCGGCGATCGACAGGGCCATGTTCGCGTTCTGCTCCACGATGAAGACGGTCTTCCCGAGCTCGCGGATCCTCTTGATGATCTCGAAGACCTGCTCGACCAGGATCGGCGCGAGCCCCATCGAGGGCTCGTCCATGAGCAGGATCTTCGGGTCGGCCATCAGGGCGCGGCCCATCGCCACCATCTGCTGTTCACCACCCGAGAGCGTGCCCGCCTTCTGCTTCAGCCGCTCGCGGACACGGGGGAACGTCTCGAACACGGTCTCCCGTGCGGCCTCGACCGCTGAACGATCACGGCGCAGGTACGACCCGAGCCGGAGGTTCTCCTCGACCGTCATGTCAGGGAACAGGCGGCGGTTCTCGGGCACCATCGAGACGCCCCTGCGGACGACCTCGGTCGTCGACAGGCCCGAGACGACCTCGCCGTCGAGGATCACCTCTCCTTCCGAAGGCGTCACGTACCCGAGGATCGTCTTCAGCGTGGTGGTCTTCCCACTCGCGTTGCCGCCCAGCAAACAGACCATCTCTCCCGCGTAGATGTCCATGTCGACGTCCCGGAGTACCGCCACCAACCCGTAGTGGGTCGAGACGTTGCGGAGCTGCAGGATCGGGGTCCGCTCGTCGACCGCGGCCGGCTCGCTCATCCGGCCGCCTTCGTCCCGAGATAGGCCTCGATCACCCGTTCGTCGTTCGCGACCTCCTCGTACGTGCCTTCCGCGATCTTCTGCCCGTAGTCGCAGGCGATGACCCGGTCCGACACGCCCTTGACGACCCGCATATCGTGTTCGATCACGACGACGGTGAGTCCCAGCTCGTCGCGCATGCGAACGATGTGATCGCGGAGCTCGAGCGTCTCCCGAGGGTTCATGCCGGCCGTCGGCTCATCCAGGAGCAGCATCTGAGGGTCGGTCGCCATCGCGCGGGCCATCTCCAGCCGGCGTCGGTTCGCGTACGAGAGCGAGAAGGCGGGCTGCTCTAGGCGGTAGCCGGACAGACGCTTGCCGAAGAACGCGAGGGCGTCCTCGGCGCGCCGCCGGATCCGCTCCTCCTCCGCGCGGACCCCTGGCGTGCGGACGATGGAGCCGAACACGCCGCCTTTGCTCCGGCAGTGCTGGCCCACCATCGCGTTCTCGAGGATCGTCATGTTCGCGAAGAGCCGGACGCTCTGGAACGTCCTCGCGATCCCGAGCTTCACGAGCTGGTGGGGTCGCAGTCCGACGATGCTCGACCCCTCGTATACGATGTCGCCGGCGTCCGGCTCGTAGATCCCGGTGATCACGTTGAAGAGCGTGCTCTTCCCCGCGCCGTTCGGTCCGATCACGGATACGATCTCGCCCTGGCGGACCTCCATGTCGAGGCCGGAGAGCGCGTACAGGCCGCCGAAGTGCTTCTGGAGACCGCGGACCTCCAGCACGGCGTCCGGGCTCGGTGCCGGGGCGGGCTCGCTCACGTCGTCGCCCCGGTCGCGGGGGCGGCGTCGGACGAGGCCCCCGCTTCTTCGACGGTTCTCGCCCATTCGTCTTGCGCGCTCTCCTCGTCCTTGAGCTCGCGGCTGCGGCGGACGTTCGGTACCAGTCCTTCCGGCCGCAGGATCATCACCGCGACGATGGCCGCGCCATAGGCGAGGAAGCGATACTCCTCGAACTCTCGAAGCAGGCCAGGCAGCCCGACGAGCACGAGCGCTCCCACGAGCACTCCGGGGATGCTTCCGATGCCGCCGAGGATCACCAGACCCAGCACCTGGATCGACACGATGACCTGGAAGCTCGCAGGGGTGAGCGACCCGATCTTCACCGCGAAGAGCGCTCCGCCGAGCGACCCGATCGCGCCGCCGATCGCGAACGCGAGCAGCTTGAAGCGGGTCGTACTGATCCCCATCGCGTCGGCGGTCTGCTCGTCTTCCCGCATCGCGGTCCACGCCCGACCGATCCGCGAGGAGGCGAGCCGCCACGAGACGAACGCGGCGAGGGCGACGAACGCGAGCGCGAGGTAGTAGAAGCTCTGGGGATCACGGAACGCGAATCCCCCGATCGCGGCATCCGTGATCCCGCGCATCCCGCTCGGCCCGCCGACGAGCGGCACGAGCCACGGGCTCGCGAGGAGGACAGTCACGATCTCGCCGAGGCCGAGCGTCACCAGCGCGAGGTAGTCACCGCGGAGCCGCAGCACGGGGGCGCCAACCAACAGCCCCGCCGCGGCGGCGATCACCATCACGATCGGGATCGCGACATAGAAGTTCAGGCTCCCGGAGATCGCCGGCTCGGGGGGGATCCCGTACGCGTTCAGGGTCGCTCCGGTGAGCAGCGCGAGCGAGTAGGCGCCCAGCGCGAAGAAGAAGACGTAGCCGAGATCCAGCAGGCCCGCGTAGCCGACGACGATGTTCAGCCCGATGCCGAGCAGGGCGAACACCATCACCGTGCCCAGGACCTCGGAGATCACGGAACCGAGCAGGAGCGGCGCGGCGATCAGGAGGGCGAGGGCGGCCACGGTCGCGATCAGCCGGACGGGGCTCATCGCGAGCCCACTCCGTCCACCCGTCCTGCTGAAACTTCCTCGGACGCGCCTCCCGTACCGCGAGTTCAGGAGGCTCAGACCCGCGCTGACCGCGGCTACCACGACGGCACCGAGCCAGGTGAGGCCGTCGTAGATCGGGTGGTAGAGCCAGTCCCGTTCGAGCGACAGCTGATCGAGCGCGATCGGGATGACCCGCTGGAGGAAACCGAACAGGATCGTCACGGTCAGGGCCGCGGTGATCGCGTGGCGAGCGGTCGGCGGGGCCACGCGGAGGAGACCGCCCAGCACGCCGGCCACCGTGGAGATCACGACGATGATCGCGGCGCCGACGGGGGTCGACCGCCCGAAGGTCACGAAGTCCATCAGGACTTGCGTAACGTTGAGGAAGATCGGCCGGATGCGCTCGACTCCGATCAGGTCTGCGAGGATAACGGCCAGCCCGAACACGGCGCCGGCCGAGGCGGCCGCGATCGCGGCCGCGACGGCAGCCTCGCCGAGTGACATCTCTCGTCGTTCGCCACCCTCGACCCGTGGCGCGGCGGCGACGACCCCGGCGGCGAAGGCCGGCAGGATCAGCATCAGTCCGGCGAACGAGACCTCGTCCCCGATCATGAACACGTCCGTGAAGCCCCCGATCAGGCCGACGAGCGCGAGGAAGATCGTGACGGTACCGGCGAGGGCTCCCGTGCGGACGTGGCGTCGCACGGCTCTCAGACCTTCTCCGCCTCGCCGGTGCCGAGCAGCCCTCCCGGCCGGAAGACCAGGACGAGCACGAGGACCAGGAACACGAACGCGTCCCGCAGCGAGAAGACGCTCGGGATCCCGAACCCCGTGAGGATCAACGGCGGCCCGACCGCCTGGAGCAGGCCGATCACGAACCCGCCGAGGGCAGCGCCGCCGATGCTGCCGATGCCCCCGAGGACGGCGGCGGTGAACGCCGCGATCCCCGGCCGGAAGCCCATCGTGAACTGCACCTGCTCGAACGTGAGCGAGAACAGGATCCCCGCGATCCCGGCGAGCACGCCGCCGATCGCGAACGTGACGACGATCACCCGGTCCACATCGATGCCCATCAGACTGGCGATCTCCCGATCCTGGGCGACCGCTCGCATCGATCGTCCCGTCCGCGTCGTCGCCACGAACCACTGCAGGGCGACCATGCAGATCATCGCGACGACGAGCACGAGCAGTTGCGTCCGCTGGATCGTGATACCCAAGACGGTGATGTTGCCCGCGAGCACGTCTGGCTTCGGGTACCCGTACGGCTGCGGGCCGAAGAACCCTCGGAACGCGTTCATCAAGAAGAGCGAAGCGCCGATCGCCGTGATCAGGGGGACGAGCCGGGGAGCGTTCCGGAGCGGACGGTAGGCGAGTCGTTCGAGCAGAACCGCCGTCCCCACCGACACGACCACCGCGACGAGAGTCACGATCGCGAGCGCAAGGATGGGGCTCCGGTTCAGGAAACCGCTCTTCGCGTAGGCGTCGGCGAAGAAGAACGAGGCGAAGGCACCCGCCATGAAGACCTCGCCGTGGGCGAAGTTGATCATCCGGAGGATCCCGTAGACGAGGCTGTACCCGAGGGCGATCATCGCGAAGATCGCGCCTTGCGCCGCGCCTTGCACGATGAAGTCGCGCCACGCGTCGGCCGAGTACCCTCCCTCCGCGGGATCCAGGGCGAGCGTGCGGGCCGCGCCGATGACCACCACTCCGCCGACGACGATCCCCAGGACGACGAGGATGATGCGCCGCCACGGCAGTCGCTCGAAGCGACCGAGCCGTGCGACCTCCACGTGCGGGGCCTCGGTGCCCGCCAGGGTTCCCCCTCTCAGGGAAGGGGCCACGGGCGAGCTCTCGGCTCGGCCCGCGGCCCCTCCGCCGTGGTTCGTGGATCGCTAGAGGACCTCGTCCAGCGACTTCGTGTCGGTGTACACGGCAGGATCGTCCGTGCCGCCCTCGACCGGCCAGCCGGGAGCGAGGAAGAGACCGATCGTGACGTCCGTCGCGCAGTCTCCCGTATCGAGGCACGAGATCGTGCCCGTGACGCCCTCGTAGCCGTTCGTGGCGAAGATCGCGTCACGCAGCGCCTGGCGAGGGATCGAGAGCGATCCGTCGCCGTTGTCGATCGCGACCTCCTCGATCGCTGCGAACACGACGTTCGCCGCGTCGAACGAGTGCGCGTGGAACACCGCGAGCGGCTCGGTCCCGAACGCCTCCTGATACGCAGGGATGAACTCACTCGAGTAGAACTCGTTCGTCTGGAACGCCGAGAGGTCCGGCGACGATGCCCAGACGCCATCGGCGGCAGGTCCCGCGTTCTTCAGGGTGTCGCTCGACAGGCAGCCGTCGGCCACGATCAGCTCGGCGTCGGGCATGAGGTCCTGCGCCTGCCTGATGATCAGTGTGCACGCTGCCACGAAGATCGGGAAGTACAGGACTTCGGGATCCTGTTCGGCCAACGATCTAAGGACCGGCTTGAAGTCGGTGTCCTCGGAGTTGACCTGCTCCGATCCGGTGATGGTACCGCCCCCGGCCTCGAAGTTCGCCTCGAAAGCGCCGACGAGTCCCGGGGTGTAGGGGCTCTCGTCCGCGATCGTCGCAGCCGTGGTCGCGCCGAGGTCGACGCCGAGCGCGAACTCGGCGCCGATCGCACCCTGGATCCG
>CBHFMJ010000087.1:0-8797 GCA_965994715.1 uncultured bacterium
GCAGCGAGATCTTCTCCTGGCTCATCTTGTCCGGCATCACGAAGATGCACCGGTACCCGCGGACCGCGGCGGCGATCGCGAGCCCGTGACCTGTATTGCCAGAAGTCGGCTCGACGATCGTCCCACCCGGCTTGAGGAGCCCCTCGCGCTCGGCCGCCTCGATCATCCTCAGCCCGATCCGGTCCTTCACGGAGCTGCCCGGGTTCAGCATCTCCAGCTTGGCGAGGATCGTCGGCTTGACGCCGCGGGCCACGGAGCGCAGGCGAACCAAGGGTGTGTTGCCCATGGCGTCGAGGAACGAGTCGAGCACCGGCATGGCGTCCCCTTCCGGTTCGCGCTTCTGGCCCGCGGAGGCCCGCCCCATCGTGCCACGCGGGGGCGGGAACGTCTCACATCCGGCTACCCGGGCGGCTCCACCTCTGGCGGTAGAGTGCCGATGTCCAGGAGATGATGCCGACCGGGACGACGGGAGAGCACGTGACGGACGATCAGACGCCGCAGGAGGCAGGGGCTCCGACGGAGCCGGAGACGGGTGCCGGAGCGGTCGTCGATCCGAGTGGCGGAGGCGAGAGCCTCCTGGTCGTCGACGACGACCCGTTCATCGCACGTCTCCTCGAGATCGAGCTGAAGGCCGCCGGCTACGACGTTCGCGTCGCGAGCGACGGCGAGCAGGCCCTCTCGGCAGCGCAGGAGCGTCCTCCCCAGCTGGTTCTGGCCGACGTGATGATGCCCAACATGGACGGCTTCGAGCTCACCCGCCAGCTGCGACAGGATCCCCGGACGGCCACCGTCTCCGTGATCATGCTGACCGCTCGCGGACTCTCGGCCGACAAGCTCGAGGGTTTCGCGATCGGAGCGGACGACTACATCGTGAAGCCCTTCGACACGCCAGAACTCCTGGCGAGGATCCGTGGTGTCCTGAACCGCGCGAGCGACAAGCGATCCCTCTCGCCGATGACCGGCCTGGCGGGCAACGTCGCGATCGAAGACGAGATCGAAGGTCTCGTGTCCAGGGAGGAGCCCTTCTCCGTCCTGTACGTGGATCTCGATCGGTTCAAGGCCTACAACGACCGATACGGGTTCCTGCGCGGAGACGAAGCGATCCGGGAGACCGGGCGGGTGATCGGCGAAGCAGCGAGGCAGATCGTCGGCACGGAGACGTTCGTCGGCCACGCCGGGGGTGACGACTTCGTGGTCGTGGTGCCGCCGGAGCAGGCCACCGCGGTGGCGCAGCAGATCGTGCAGTCGTTCGACGAGCTGGCGCCGACGCTCTACGACCTCGACGACCGGACGAACGGCTACATCGAGGTCACGAACCGACGGGGCGAGCTCCAGCGGTTCCCGCTGCTCACCCTGTCGATCGGGATCGCCTCCACGGAGAAGCGGATGTTCCGGCATTACGCCGAAGCGATCACCGTCGCGATGGAGATGAAGCAGTACACGAAGGAGACGGGCGCCTCCTCGTGGTCGATCGATCGCCGCTCGAGCTGAGCCGCTGAACGCCGAGAAGCGAGCCGCGAAGCGTCGGCGCCCGATCGTCATCGAGGTCTCCGACACGATGCCGGGACCGCCCGAGGTCGTCTGGACCCTGATCACGGACTGGGAGCATCAGGGTGACTGGATGCTCGAGGCCTCCGACTTCGAGGTGATCGGCGACCAGCGAGAAGGGGTCGGCGTCGAGGCGAGGGCCACGGTGCGGATCGCCGGCATCAAGACCAGGGACACGGTGCGCGTGAGCATGTGGGAGCCCCCCAGGATCCTGGTGATCGATCACCTCGGATGGGTCAAGGGGAGCGGCGAGATCCAGCTCCAACCCGTCTCCGAGGGAACCCGCATGCGCTGGAAGGAGACGCTGTTCCCTCCACCGCGGCTCGGGCCGGTCGGCCGGGTTGGTCTGCGCCTCGCCCGCCCCCTGATGCGCCGCGTCTTCCTCCGGGATCTCCGTGTGCTCCGCGGGTTGGTTCGGTTGGGCGCGAGCAAGGGGGGTCACTCCAACGGCGCGGGCCGGGCGAGGTAGAAGCCCTGGCCGTAGCGCACGCCGAGCTGCCGGAGCGCGTGCAGCTCCCCAGCGGTCTCGATCCCTTCGGCCACGATCGTCATGTCGGTCTCGGCCGCGAACGAGATCAGCGCGGCGGCGAGCGCTCGGCGCCCCGCGTCCCGGTCGATGTCGTGCGTGAGCGAGATGTCCATCTTCACCATGTCGGGGGCGAGCTGCAGTGCGTGTCGCAGGCTGGCGTATCCGGCCCCGACGTCGTCGACGGCCACCCGGAGCCCGCGCGCCCGCAGCGGCTCGAGCGCCTCGGCGAGTCCCCCGTAGTCGTCGATCGCTTCGTGCTCCGTGATCTCCAGGACGATCCGTTTCTCCATGCCGTCCAGCTGCTCGGCGAGCTCGGTGGAGGCTGCGGTGCGATGGGAGCAGTTGATGGACAGGAACGCGTCGTCCGGGATCCTCGGGAGTCCTTCGAGCGCCTCCCTCATCGTGCGGAGCTCCAGTTGGAGACCGAGCTCGAGGGCGGTCGCCTCGGCGAACCAACGATCCGGCGGCTTCACGGGGATGGAGCCGAACCGTGCGAGCGCCTCCACCCCGATCTCCTCGCGGGTCTCGAGGTCCATGATCGGGTGGTACACCATCGAGAGGCCGTGTCCGGTCACCAACCGCTCGATGTCTCCCCGGAGCGCCAGGTCGGCGTCGCGCTCGATCTCTTCCCGGCGGAGCTGCGTGGCGAGTTCGGCGACGACGCCGCTCATCACTTCGGCCGACAGGCTCGTGCCTCCCTGGGCGACCTTCTCGATCCCCTGGACGAGCTCGTCGGCGGCGGTGCCCTTCACGAGGTAGCCGACGGCACCGGCCCGCAGCATCTCGAGCACGTTCGTGCGATCCTCGTACGCGGAGAGGGCGATCACCCGGGTCCCGGGCGACACCCGCGTGATGCCGCGAGCGGCGTGCGGCCCACCGCCCTCCGGCATCCGGACGTCGACGAGGGCGACGTCGGGCAGGTTCGACTCGGCGATCCGCATCGCCTCCTCGGCATCCGCCGCCGTGCCGACCAGCTCGACCCGTTCCTCATGGCTGAGGAGCTCCGTCAGTGCGACCCGGAGGCCGGGCTCGTCGTCTGCGAGGAGCACCCGGATCGGATCGTTCTGGCCGCGGAGATGGAGGATGGTTCCGTCAGAGGCCATCGCGCGGGACGCTACAAGCGAGAAGGGGCCTGCTCAAGCACCTGGGTAGCATCTTTGCCGTAGCTCGGGTGGGGGTTACCCGGACGGGGGTATCGGCCAAGATGGTGCCCGCGATGGTGCCCTCGATGGCGCCCGATATGTGGTGCCGAAGAGGAGGCAGATGAAGGGTAGCGGCACGAGAGAGGTGCGGGCGCCGAGGGGAACCGAGCTGACGTGCCGCTCGTGGCCACAGGAGGCCGCGCTGCGGATGCTGATGAACAACCTCGACCCCGACGTCGCCGAGCGCCCCGAGGACCTCGTCGTCTACGGCGGGACCGGTCGCGCGGCGCGATCCTGGGATGCCTACGACGCGATCGTCCGGTCGCTCCGGGATCTGGGCGACGACGAGACGCTGCTGGTGCAGTCGGGCAAACCGGTCGGGATCTTCCGCACGCACGAGATGGCGCCACGGGTCCTGATCTCCAACGCGATGCTCGTGCCGAACTGGGCGGACTGGGCCACGTTCCGCGAGCTCGAGCACGCCGGTCTCACGATGTACGGCCAGATGACGGCGGGGTCGTGGATCTACATCGGGACCCAGGGGATCCTGCAGGGGACGTACGAGACGCTCGCGGAGTGCGCCGCCCAGCGGTTCGGAGGCTCGCTCGCGGGCACGGTCACGCTCACCGGCGGTCTCGGAGGGATGGGCGGCGCCCAACCGCTCGCGGTCACGATGAACGGCGGCGTGGCCCTCTGCATCGAGGTCGACCCGACGCGCATCGAGCGCCGGATCAAGACGAGCTACCTCGACCGTGAGACGGCATCGATCGACGAGGCCCTGGGGTGGGCCGAGGAAGCCCGCGCCGCACGCGAACCGCTCTCGATCGGACTGCTCGGCAACTGCGCCGACGTGGAGCCCGACCTGCTCGCGCGCGGCTTCCGGCCCGAGATCGTGACCGACCAGACGAGCGCGCACGATCCCCTCGTGGGGTACGTGCCCGCCGGTCTCACCCTCGAGGAGGCAGCATCGCTCCGGGAACGTGACCCCGACGAGTACCAGCGCCGTTCGCACGCCTCGATGGCCCGACACGTGGACGCGATGGTGGGGTTCCTCGACGCCGGGTCGGTGGTCTTCGATTACGGGAACAACCTACGGGCGGGCGCCGAGGCCGGAGGCTTCGACCGCGCGTACGCCTACCCTGGGTTCGTCCCCGCGTTCGTCCGTCCGATGTTCTGCGAGGGCAATGGACCGTTCCGGTGGGCCGCGCTCTCTGGCGAACCGGAGGACATCCTCAAGACGGACCGCGCGGTGGGGGAGCTGTTCCCGGAGGACGAGCGGCTCCTCCGATGGCTCCGCATGGCGGAGGAGCGGGTCGCGTTCCAGGGACTCCCGGCCCGCATCTGCTGGCTGGGCTACGGACAGCGCGCCAAGGCCGGGCTGCGATTCAACGAGATGGTCGCGAGCGGCGAGCTCGCGGCGCCGATCGTGATCGGGCGCGACCATCTCGACAGCGGGTCCGTCGCCTCGCCGTTCCGGGAGACCGAGGACATGAAGGACGGCTCGGACGCGATCGCCGACTGGCCGATCCTGAATGCGTTGATCAACACGGCGGCCGGCGCGCACTGGGTGAGCGTGCACCACGGCGGCGGCGTGGGGATCGGGATGTCGATCCACGCGGGGATGGTGGTCGTCGCCGACGGCTCGGAGAACGCGGCCACGCGTTTGGAGCGCGTGCTCACCACCGATCCCGGCACGGGCGTGATCCGCCACGCGGACGCCGGGTACGAGCGCGCGCTCGAGGTTGCCGCCGCTCGAGGCGTGCGCCTCCCCTGGAGCGAGTGATACGGGTCCGGTCGCGTCGGGCCGGTAGGCTCGTCGTGTGAAGGTGATCGAGCACCTCGCGAACGCTACGAAGCCGCTGGTCAGCGTCGAGATCATCCCGCCGCGGCGAGGCGGGAACGTGGAGCGCATCTACGAGGCGGTCTCGTCGCTGCTGCCGTACGAGCCGCCGTTCATCGACATCACGAGCCATGCCGGCGAGACGGTGTGGGACGAGGTGCCGGGCGGCACGTTCCGCAAGCGTGTCACCCGCAAGGCGCCGGGCACGTTCGGGCTCTGCGCCGCGATCAAGTATCGCTTCGACATCGATCCGGTTCCTCACGTCCTGTGCAACGGGTTCACGCGCGAGGAGACCGAGGACGCGCTGATCGAGCTGAACTACCTGGGGATCGAGAACGTCCTGGCGATCCGCGGCGATGGCGAGCGACGCGTGCCAGCGGAGGGGCGCAGCGCGAACGGAGGCGCGCTCGAGCTCGTGGGACAGGTGGCGGCGATGAACCGCGGCGAGTACCTCGAGGAACTGGCGGAGTCCACGCCGACCGATTTCTGCATCGGGGTGGCGGCGTATCCGGAGAAGCACGCCGAGGCGCCCAACCTCGAGCGGGACATCGCGGTGCTCGTGGAGAAGCAGCGAGCCGGCGCCGAGTACGCCGTGACCCAGCTGTTCTACGACAACGAGGTCTTCTTCCGCTTCGTGAAGACGGCGCACGGTCAAGGCGTCACGATCCCGATCGTCCCCGGCCTGAAGATCCTCACGCGGCGATCGCACGTCACCAGCATCCCCCGGACGTTCAACGTCTCTGTGCCGGAGGCGCTCGTCGGTGAGGTCGCAGGGGTGGACGACGATCGCGTCGCCCAGGTCGGGATCGAGTGGGCGTTCGAGCAGACGATCCAGCTCTTCGAGGAGGGTGTTCCCTCAGCGCACTTCTACGTCATGCAGGACACCGGGCCGCTCGTGTCGTTGCTCGAGATGCTCAAGCGCGCTCTCTAGCGCTCGACCATCGGCGCTGACCTCCGGTAGTAGCCTTCGCAGCCGTGACGGTCGCGATCGGAGAGGCGCTCACGCTGGCGGACGTGGCCGCGGTCGCGTCGGGAGCCGACGTCACCTTCCCCACCAGCCCGCGTCAGCGGGTCGCCACCGCTCGGATGGTCGTCGACGACGCCGTCGCGTCGGGCGACGTCGTCTACGGCGTCACCACCGGCTTCGGCGCCCTCGCCGACGTACGAGTCGATCCTAAGAAGGCAACCGACCTGCAGCACGGCATCGTCCGCTCGCATGCGACGGCGGTCGGGCGTCCGCTCGCGCGAGACGAAGCGCGAGCGATGCTCCTCCTCCGCGCCCATGTCCTCGCGCTCGGTCATTCCGGTGTCCGCCCCGAGCTCATCGATCTGATGGTGGCGATGCTGAACGCCGACGTGATCCCGGTGGTGCCCGAACAAGGATCCCTCGGTGCCTCCGGAGACCTGGCGCCGCTGGCGAACCTCGCGCTGCCGTTGATCGGCGCCGGCCAAGTGCTGACCGAGACCGGCGCCGAGTCCGCAGCGGACGCGTTCCGACGAGCACACCTCGCGCCCCTGCAGCTCGACGCCAAGGAGGGCCTCGCCCTCGTGAACGGCACCCAAGGCATGCTCGCGATCGGAGCGCTCGCCGCCGAGCGGCTCTCGTCGCTCGCCCGGACCGCCGACGTGGTCGCGGCGATGACGATCGAGGCGGCCCTCGGCACGGACGTCCCCTTCGACTTCCGGCTGCAACGCCTCCGTCCCCATCCGGGACAGGCTGTGAGCGCCTCGAACCTCCGCTTGCTGCTGGAGGGTTCGCCGATCCTGGCGTCGCACCGGGACAGCGAGCACCTCGTGCAGGACGCGTATTCGCTCCGCTGCGCGCCGCAGGTCCACGGGGCCACGCGTGACGTGCTCGCGTTCGCGCGTGGCGTGCTCGAGATCGAGCTGAACGCCGTGTCCGACAACCCGATCGTGCTGTCCGACGACGGCGAGATCGTGTCGGGAGGGAACTTCCACGGTCAGCCGGTCGCGGTGGCGATGGACGCGCTGGCGCTCGCGACCGTCGGGCTCGCGAGCATCAGCGAGCGTCGCCTGTATCGATTGCTCGATCCCGCGCTCTCGAACGGGCTGCCGGCCTTCCTCGTGCCGGAGAGCGGACTGAACAGCGGGTTCATGCTCGTCCAGTACACGGCGGCCTCGCTCGTCTCGGAGTCGAAGTCGCTCGCGCACCCGGCGTCGGTCGACTCGATCCCGTCGTCGGCCGGCCAGGAGGATCACGTCTCGATGGGGATGACGGCCGCTCGGCACGCGAGGGAGGTCGTCGCGAACGCCGAGACGGTCGTCGCGCTCGAGGCCCTGGGCGCCGCGCAGGCGCTCGACCTGCGGGCGCCGCTGGAACCCGGCCCCGCCACGCTCGCCGTGCGACACGCGCTGCGAGCGGCGGTCCCCTTCTACGACGCGGACCGTGAGTTCGGTCCCGACGTCGCGGCCGCGGTCAACCTCGTGCGCGCCGGTGAGCTCGCCGCGGCGGCGGAGACCGTGACAGGACCGCTCGCCTAGGGGGAGCGGTCGAACGGTTCGCCACCGATCACCGTGGCCGTGACCGGATCGTGGCCGGGCCGGTACGGCACGTGGGCGAAGGATGGACCGTCGAGCAGCACCAGGTCCGCGCGCTTCCCTGACTCCAACGTGCCGAGCTCGGCGTCGAGCCCGAGCACCCATGCTGGGTTCGCAGTGGCTGCGGTCAGGGCCTGGAGCGGGGTCATCCCGTACAGCGAACACGCGAACGCGATCGTCTCGGGCATCGAGGAGATCGGTGAGGTGCCCGGGTTGAGATCGGTGGCGATCGCGAGGGCCGCGCCGGCGTCGCGGAGCCCAGCGACGGGCGCCGGGACCGCCCGGAGGGTGAACGTGGAGGCGGGCAGGAGGACCGCCGCCGTTGCGCCCTCACCGAGGGCGGCGACGCCCGCGTCGCTCACGTGATTCAGGTGATCGGCGCTCCGCGCCCCGAGCGCGGCGGCGGCCTCGGCCGCCCCGCTCCGACCCAGCTGGTCGGCATGCACGCGGAGCGGGAGACCGGCGGCCGAGGCCGCCGTCCCCACCCGCTGCAGGTCATCGAGCGAGAACGCGATGTCCTCGACGTAGATGTCGACGGCATCGGCGAGTCCCTCCGCCGCGGCGGCGGGGAGCAGCTCCTCGCACGCTGCACGTACCCAGTCGTCGCGGGACCAACCCTCGGGCTCCGCGTGACACGCGAGCAACGTGACCCGGCACGTCTGCGGCGCCGCCTCGGCGAGCCGACGGGCGAGCCGGAGCTGGCGGAGCTCACCCTCGATCGACAGCCCGTACCCGGTCTTCAGCTCGGTCGCGGTCGTGCCGAGCGCGGCCATCTCGAGCACGAGGGCCTTCGAGAACGCGAGCACCTCATCGTCCTCGGCCTCCGCCAGCATGCGAGCGCTGCGGTAGATCCCGCCCTCGCGTCCGTGGAGGTCTCGGTACGACACGCCGGCGAGGCGCGCTTCGAACTCGTCCGCGCGCCAGCCGATGAACGGCACGTGCACATGGCAATCGACGAAGCCCGGAACGATCGTTCCCTCGTCGACCCTGCCCAGCGTCACGGGCTCCGACGGAAGGTCGTCCGCGTCGCCGACGAACGTCACGATCCCGTCGTCGTCCCACGCCACGCCGCCGGGCGAGAAGACCGCGGCGGTGGCGGCGACGCCACACGCGGGGAGCGGACCGCCGGCGGTCGCGAGCGTCGCCGCCACCGCCGCCCCACGCGCCATCGCGGAAGCC
>CBHFMJ010000088.1:0-8789 GCA_965994715.1 uncultured bacterium
GGTCCTCCACGTGCCCGCGGACGGCGTGGCCGCCTACCTGGAGCCGCTCCCCGTCGGGAGGCTCTGGGGGGTGGGGGAGAAGACGGCGGAACTGTTGGGGCGCTTGGCGATCCGCACGGTTGGGGACCTCGGGAGGACGCCCCCGACGATCCTCGAGCGTCTGATCGGCGCCGCGGCGGCGAGCCACCTAGGCGATCTGGCGCGCGGGGTCGACGACCGCCGGGTCGAGCCCTACGAGCAACCGAAGTCCATCGGGCACGAGGAGACGTTCGATCGGGACCTCGATGACGAGGACGAGATCCTGCGGGAGCTGCTGGCGCTCTCGGGGCGGGTGGCCGCTCGTCTCCGCGAGGACGGCTATCGTGCGCGGACGGTCACGCTGAAGGTCCGGCTCGCGAACTTCACGACGCTCACCCGTTCGCGCACGCAGCCCGATCCCACCGACCTCGGTGGAGAGATCCACCGGACCGTGTCCGAGCTGTATCGCCACCTCCCCGGGGAGAGACGACGTGTTCGGCTGCTCGGGGTCCAGGCAGCGGGATTGGACTCGGCGGGCGCGCACCAGCTGGCGCTGCTGCGCTCCGAACGCTGGGACGACGTGGAGCGCACCGTGGACCGGATCGAGCGTCGCTTCGGGACCGGTGCGGCGGGGCCCGCGAGCCTCCTCGACCGATCGCGCACCCGTTCGGTACCACTCGATCGGGACCCCTCTCTATAATCGGAGGGGAACGGGGTCGCCCCCCGCGGGCCGGAGGTGCCATGCCGCTCAACGATCACGAGCAGAAGATCCTGGAGGAGATCGAACGGCGGCTCTCGGAAGAGGATCCGAGGCTCGTCGAGCAGGTCACCCGCACGGACCTCCACACGCATGCCTGGGGTCGGATGAAGTTGGCGATCGCGGGGTTCGTCGTCGGATCGCTCATGCTCCTGCTCGTCGGCGTGTCCGTCTGGATCGCGGCCGCGGGGTTCGTCGCGATGACCCTGTCTGCGGTGCTCGCCTACCGGTACGCCGGTCGTCTCGGCGACGACACCGTCGCCCCGGGCGCGTTCGGAAGGATCGCGTCGCGCGTCGCCGGGCGGCTCCGCCCGCCGCCGTCGGCACCTCCGTCGGACGAGCGATAGCCGCGCGCATCGACGCGTATGCGAACCGCCGCGAACGTCGCGTCGATCACACGGTCTGACCACTGCGCTTGCCACGACTTCGTGGATGGGTGTAGAACGTGCATTCCTTCCCCTGGGTGCGAGTGCGTCGCCGGAGGGCGGGTTCCCCGGGAGGGCCCGTGACGTTCGCGCCGGATGGTTCGGGTTCGAAGTTGTCGTGATCGAAGGGGCGCGCGTCCGATGGAGGGTTTCACCGCGCATCAGGCATGTAAGTTCACGGGTTGCTCGCCACGTCAGCTGCGCTACTGGGACGAGATCGGGCTCGTCCAGCCCACGGTGCAAGGCACCGGCGGGCGCCCCGGGGTGCCCCGCCTGTACTCCTTCCGGGATCTGGTAGCGCTGCGGGTCGTGAAGTCGCTGCTCGACGGAGGGATGTCGCTGCAGCGGGTCCGCCGCTCGTGGGAGTTCCTCACGAGGAAGGCCGGCCTCACGAAACATCTCTCCGAGGTGAAGCTCGTGACGGACGGTCAGTCGATCTTCAAGATCTGCCGGCGCGATGGCGAGGTCATCGACGCCCTCCGCGACGGGCAGATGGCGTTCTTCGTCGCCATCGACGACATCGCGACTGGCGTGGAGACCAAGGTCCGACAGTTCGAAGAAGACCGCGAGCGGTTCGTGCGGGCGCTCCGTGCCGCCGCGGCCACCACGGCGACGGGTCAGTCAGCCGTCCGCTAGGCGGACCGTTCTCAGGTCCAGCGGCCGCGGTAGAGGCCGACGAACCACGCCGCCGGTCCGACGGACCGCCGGATCTCGCGGATCGCGGTGTCCGCGGCGCTCCCGGCCTCGTGAGCCTGCTCCACGGAGGGCTCGTGAGGAGAGTACGCGGCCGCCGACGCGAGGACGGTCAGCCGATCGAGGTGCCCGTTCGACAGGTACCCGGTCATCCACACCTTCGTGCGGTACTCGTTCAGGGTCTCGCCCGGCTCTCGACCGAGCCCGATCCCGGTGGCGCGCTCCGTGAACACCTCGTACGTCGCCAGGATCAGACGTCGCGGTTCATCCCCGGCGCGCCGCAGGCGGACCCGCCGCCGGAGCGCCCGTACCGGCGGCACGAGCAGGAGCACGAGCCCGACGACGATGGCGCCGAGGAGGAGCGCCATCCTCGCGCTGATGGGGGCGGCATCTTCGGCGATGTCGATCGTGCCCGGGTCACCGGTGGCTCCGCGGGGACCGTTCCCCGGCCGCAGACCCTCGATCGTGGTCGCCTCGCGGTTCTGGGTGGCACTTCCTCCGGTCCCGCGGGGAGGAGTCTCACCCGCGCAGTCCTGGCCGGGACACGGGGCATCGCCGGCGGACACGTACGTCACCGCGTTGGTCCGGGTCGGCGTGGGTTCGAACGGCATCCAGCCCCACCCCGGGAACCACACTTCCACCCACGCATGGGCGACGTCGGTGGTGAACGAGTACTCGCCCGGTGCGATCGGCCGACCCGTGGCGTAGCCCACGACGACCCGAGACTGGATCCCGATCGTGCGGAGCATCGCGGCCATCGAGGTGGCGAACTGCTGACAGAAGCCGGCTTTCGTCTCGGTCAGGAACTCGAGGATCGAGCTCGATCCCGACCGGAGCGGGGTATCGACCTGATAGCCGAACTCGCCGGAGCTGTGCAGGCGCTCCTCGATCGCGACCACCCTGTCGAAGACGTTATCGGCGTCCCTCACCCAGTCGAGTGCGATCGCCCGGATCCTCTCGTCCAGGTCGTCGGGGACATCCGTGTAGCGACCGTCCTCGAGCGTGTTGAAGAACGGGATGTTCCGGAGCGCCTCGGCCGTCACCCGCGGGCGATACGTGGTCACCTCGTAGATGTCGCCTTCGCTCAACGGTCGATCCACGGACGCGTTCCAGAGGTCCCAGTCGTAGCGAACGGTCCGATCGGTGATCCCCTCGATCGAACCGATCGGGGAGGGAGCCGGGAGGAAGAGCTGCCCGAGATCCCTCATGATCTCGATCCGGGCGGTCGTCTCCTCGCCTCGGCCTGGATCCGGGAGTTCCGCGCCGGGAACGAGCGGCACACCTTCGGACGTCTCCGCCGGTCGCCAGCCCACGCCGTCGAACTCGGGCACGGTCACGAGCCGGATGTAGCCCGGGTGGTCGGTCGTGACGCGGAGCACCTCGACGGGATCGGTCTGCGTCAGCGCGGACTCGACCGAGACGAACGGGTCGATCGCGACGCGATCGGCCGCCGGCGTCCCGAAATCGACGAGCCCCTTCGACCCGAACCCCGGCACCAGGATCGGTGAGAGCAGCGCCGCTCCCAGCGCCGTGAACGCGAGGCGGCGTGCCCCCCGGCCGGCGGTGGCAGCGATCCCGCGCTGCCCGGACGCCCACACCGGTCCCCACCCCTGCACGCGCGCGAGACCGTCCGCGAACACGACGAGGAGTGCCGCGGCGAGGAACGCCACTCCGTAGAGGGGCTTCACGAATTCCTCGAGCACGGTGTCGGCGAACGCGACCAGCGCGATGGGCGGCACCAGTCCAAGGAGAGGACTCCCCGCGCGGAACGCCAAGGCGTGCGCGGAGAACACCGCGGCCCACAGCGAGACGACCGCCGCCAGGAGGAGCGGATCGATCGGCTCCGCCGGTGCCGGCTGGATCCTCGCCTGCTCGCCCACGAGCGCGGCGGCGTCGAGGGCGGCCCGGAGCGTCTCGGCGGTGGGCAGGCCGTACCACGTGGTCTGGGGGAAGACGATCAGCCCGATCGCGAGGACGAGCCCCACGCCGCTCACGACCGTGGCCAGCAACAGGCTCCTCCGCTCGAACGCGGCGGCCAGCAGCGCCGCGCCGACCGCGGCCGCTAGCAAGGAGAGGGTCGAGCTCGCCCCCAGGAACACACGCCCGAACGCTAGCGCCGTCGTCACCGCGAGGAGGGCCGCGGCGGCGAGCGCGATCAGACGATGCGCGCGAGCGGACGTTCCAGTGGCGTGTGCCATCGCTCCTGCAATCTCATCGACGGGGGCAGGACGAGGACGTCCCACCCGGCTCGGGCGAGGGACAGGCGGGCCTGACTCGCCCGGCCTTCGAGCTGCGCCTGCCGCTCCGGCGGCAACCGCACCGGATCGGTCGGATAGATCAAGATCGCGAGCTTCTGTCCGAAGCCCGCGCCGGCGCGGATCAGCGCGCTCAGCTCGGCGGGAACGGGAGGCGCGGAGACGAACACGAGCGAGGTGTCCGGGGAGGAGCCCGAGCGGAGGTGAGCCAGGGCCGGTCCGATCGACCGGACCTCCGCGTGCGAGATCCCGGTGAGCGCATCGAGGAACCGCTCCTCGGACAGGGCCGCGGCCGGGAGCTCGGTGGTGCCGAGGCGGAGCACGAAGCCTCGGCGAGCCAGGAGGACGCCGACCGAGGCGGTCGCGGAGACCCCGCGTTCGAAGGCCGGGGTCTGCGTCCGGCCGAGCGCGGTGGCCCGCGTATCGAGGAACACGAGCCCGCTCGCTCGACGGGTCGACTCGTCCTGGCGGATCATCAGCTCGCCGGTCCGGGCGACGGAGGGCCAGTGGATCCTCCGCAGGTCGTCACCCTCCTGGTAGGACCGCATCGTGTAGTACTCCTGGCCGGTCCGGAACAACTGTCGGGCGCGTGACGCGCCGAACGACGGCCCGGAGGCAGGATCGGGGGCGGCGCCCAGATCCTCGATCTCGGGGGCGACGAGCAGTTCCTCTCGTTCGTCGAACTCCAGGCGCACCCTGCTGAGCGCGAACGGATCCGATACGTCGATCACGAGCGGTCCGAGGAGATAGCGCCCTCGCGACTGGGGGACCAGCGAGTACGTCGCCTCCTCCCGCTTCCCGGCACGGATCCCGCCGATCACGAGCCGCGCCGCTCGTCCGAGGGGCGTCGGGAGCCGGTCCTCCAGCAGGAGGAACGAGGTGGCGATCGGGGAGCGGTTCTCGACGTCGAGGGTCACGGTGACCCTCGAGCCAGGACTGATCCGGACGTCGGACAGCCGTCGGCGGACCGAGATCCGCTGGGCGCCACGCTTCGCCGCGAGCGAGGCGATCAGCGGGAGTGCGGCGATGCCGATCGCGATGACCTCCAGGCCGGGGGAGCCGAGCAACCGGGCCGCGAACCACATCGCGATGCCCGTCACGAAGACGGTCACGCCGCGTCCCGCGAGCATCAGTGGCCCGGGAGCATCAGGGGTTCTCCGCGATGGGGACGTCGACTTCGTCGATGATCTCCCGAACGAGCACCTCCGCGGAGCGCCCGCTCATGATCGCGTCCGCGGTGACGATGATGCGGTGCGGGAGGGCGACCGGTGCGAGGGTCTTCACGTCGTCGGGGATCACGTAGTCCCGCTCCTCGGCCGCTGCGAGCGCGCGCGCGGCTCGCAGGAGCATGATCGAGGCCCGCGGGCTGGCGCCGAGATAGACGTCGGAGTGCCGCCGGGTGGCTTCCACGAGATCGACGATGTACCTGCGGATCGGGGGAGCCGCGTGGATCTTCCGCGCCTCCTCGATCATCTCCCGGACGCCGCTCGCGTCGCTCACGGGCCGGATGTCGTCGAGGGGGGCCCCGGCCGCGTGGCTCGCCAGGATCTCGGAGGCGACCTCGGCATCGGGATACCCGATCGCGAGGCGCATCATGAATCGGTCGAGCTGCGCCTCCGGGAGCGGATAGGTCCCCTCGTGCTCGATCGGGTTCTGCGTGGCGATCACGATGAACGGTGTTCCGAGGGTGTGTGTCTCGGTATCCACCGTGACCTGCCGCTCCTCCATGCACTCGAGGAGCGCGGACTGGGTCTTGGGAGACGCCCGGTTGATCTCGTCTCCGAGCACGATGTTGGCGAAGATCGCGCCGGGCTTGAACTCGAAGTCCCCGGTTTCCTGGCTGAAGACGTTGACGCCGGTGACGTCGGTGGGCAGCAGATCCGGTGTGAATTGGATCCGCCGGAACGAGCAGTCGATCGAGCGGGCGATCGACTTGGCGAGCATCGTCTTGCCGACGCCGGGAACGTCCTCGATCAGCAGGTGGCCCTCGGCGACCAGGGCGACGAGGGCGAGTCTGATCTCCTTGTGCTTGCCGCGGACGACCCGTTCGACGTTCTCCTCGATCTCACGGAACCGAGCAGCGAACGCCCGGGGATCCGGGATCTTCTCTCGTACCTCCATCGCATCCGACCCCTGACCTCGGTAGCAGGTGCACAATCTTACGTGCGGGACGGAACCGGGGTTGCGTCGAGGTAGCAGACGCCCGCCGGTGAGGGCAAGTTCCCGACACGTCGTCGGAGGCCGGCCGCGACGACAGCGAAGCGGGTTCGGAGGCCGCGGATCCCGGGCTCGAGGGCGGACCGACCCACGAACGGACGCCCCGCGCGGCCCCTAGTCGCAAGATCAGGCATCGCGCGCGGGCCGGCCCGCCTTCGCTCGACAGATTACACGGTTGTGATTCGCGCGCCCGTATCCCTCGTGATTCCTGCGAGGTCGCTACACTGCGCGCATGGGACGCGCCCTCGTGCTCAACGCGTCGGAGTCGCCGCTCGCGGTGGTGGCAGCGAGACGGGCGGTCGTCATGGTGCTGAAGGAGAAGGCCGACGTCATCCTCAGCAACGGGATGGTGTTCCACTCGGCCCGGTTGACGATCGAGGCGCCGTCCGTGGTCCGGCTCCGTCGGTACGTGCACGTCCCGTACCGGCCGCACGCGCCGCTGACGCGACGGGCGGTGTTCGCGCGTGACCTCGGCACGTGCCAGTACTGCGGCGCCACGGCGGAGAACCTGGATCACGTGATCCCCCGATCGCGAGGCGGCTTGCACACCTGGGACAACGTCGTCGCCTCGTGTCGCAAGTGCAACGCGCGCAAGGAGGACCGGACCCCGCACGAGGCCGGCTTCTCCCTCCTGCGACAGCCCTACGCGCCGAGGGACGGGTTCCATCTGACGCTCGGCCGGATCGAGCCCGGCTGGGAGCTCTACCTCGCCTCGTAACGGCTCCGCCCCGTAACCGGCCGCCACGGTCCTCCGTTCTCCGCCTCCTCCCAGATATCTGGCTTTGGCCATTGACGGAGTGGAGTGTTAGTGGCATAAACGTGGGGCTCAGTGGAGGAGAGGGGAGGAGGCGTGGCCGAGCTCCTCGGCACGCATAGCTATTCACTCGACCCGAAAGGCAGGGTGTCGCTGCCCGCGAGGTTCCGCGCGGCGTTCGACGAAGGCCTCTGGCTGACCGTTGGCCAAGACCGCTGCCTGTACTGCTTCCCCAGGGCCGAGTGGGAGCGACGCAGTCGCGAGGTCGGCGCCTTCGCCCTCTCCGACAAGGACGGTCGCGCCTTCTCACGTCTGTTCTTCTCCGCGGCCGACGAGGTCAGGCTCGACGCCCAGGGGCGGGTCACGATCCCACAGCGACTGCGGGACGCGGTCGGCATCAACAAAGAGGTGGTCGTGCTCGGCGTCCGCGAACGGATCGAGATCTGGGACCGAGCCGAGTTCGAGCGGTACCGGGACGCACATGCGGACGCCTACGAGAACGGCGACCTCGAGCCCCGAGGCGCACGGCCGGTCGTGGGAAGCCACTCCGGTTTCGACAGAGCACCACGGACGACGGAGGGATGAGGATGCAGACGAAGCTTTCGACGGAGGTTCGACAGAGCCTCTCGTTGCTCGGGATGACGGCGCTGACGTTGCTCGCGTCGATCGGCCTCGGGGTCCTGGCGGGACAGATCGGGTGACGTGGCGAACGACGAGCGGTCGCACGAGCCCGTGATGGTGGCCGAGGTCGTCGAGTGCTTGCTTCCCGAGGGGTCGGGGACCGGGCGACGGGTCGCCGACATGACCGTGGGCTCCGGGGGCCATGCGGCCGCGCTGCTCGACGCCGGCGTGGACGTGATCGGGTTCGACCGTGATCCCGAGGCACTGCGGATCGCGCGCGAGCGCCTGGCCGCGTACGGGGACCGCTTCACGGTGGTGCCTCGACGCGTCTCCCAGGTCGGAGAGGCCGAAGCCCCGGGGCCGCAGCACGGGGTCCGCGTCGACCAGGGAGTGTCGTCGCTGCAGCTCGACGAGCCCGCCCGCGGGTTCGGGTACCGCGTGGACGGACCGCTCGACATGCGCATGGGCGACGGTGACATCACCGCTGCGGACCTCGTGAACGACCTTCCGGAGGTCGAGCTCGCCGATCTGCTCTACGAGTTCGGGCAGGAGCACCGCTCGCGTCGCGTCGCCGCGGCGATCGGTCGTGCGCGACAGCGGGCTCGGATCGAGACCACCGACCAACTGGCCGGTGTGGTCGCGAGTGCTCTGGGACGACGTCCGGGGGGCCCCCACCCCGCGCGTCGGACGTTCCAGGCGCTCCGCATCGCGGTCAACCGGGAGCTCGAGGAGCTCGCCACCTCCCTGCCTCGGGCGGTCGGGCTCCTCGGCCCCGGTGGCCGCGTGGTCGTCCTTTCCTATCACTCCCTGGAGGACGGGATCGTCAAGCGCGCGTTCCGCGACGACGAGCGCCTCCGTGTCCTCACCAAGAAGCCGCTCCAGCCCTCTGATGAGGAGCGCGCCCGCAACCCTCGTGCGCGGAGCGCCAGGTTCCGCGCCGCCGAGCGCATCGAGGAGGCGGCATGAGCCTCCCGGCCCGCGAGGCGGAACGGTGGGCGCCCGCTCCGCAGCACCAACCTCGACGTCGTGCGGTCAGCCCCGCACGGCCG
>CBHFMJ010000089.1:0-8703 GCA_965994715.1 uncultured bacterium
GACGGATGCCGTGAGCCAAGCCGGGCCCGGGCTGACCCACTTCGCCGACCCGACCCACGAGTGCTTCGCGGGGTGCAACTGGGAGGTGAAGGACCGCGAGGCGCTGGCGGCCTGGCTCCGCGATCCGAACGATGTGAAGCTGGGCTCGAAGATGCCGGACTATGACTTGACCGAGCAGGAGATCGAGGCCCTCATGGCGTACCTCTACAGCCTGACATGAGAACGGCGTGCGACGACGGAGCGGATGACCGATGGCGAGCGTGACGACGACCCGCGGACGCGAAGGCACCCTGCGACGACCGACGGCGGTGACCGGCTTCTCGAGCTGGTTCACGACAATCGACCACAAGAAGATCGGGATCCTGTACGGGGTGACGGCCTTCGTGTTCTTCATCGTCGGGGGTGTCGAGGCGCTGCTGATCCGCGCCCAGCTCGCGCAGCCCGATGGAACGCTGCTCAACGCCGATGCGTACAACCAGATCTTCACCATGCACGGGATCACGATGATCTTCCTGTTCGTGATGCCGATGGCAGCGGCGTTCTTCAACTACTTCATCCCGCTGATGATCGGTGCGCGGGACGTCGCGTTCCCACGGTTGAACGCGTACAGCTACTGGGTGTTCCTGCTCGGCGGCCTGTTCTTGTACTCGAGCTTCTTCCTCGGGGGCGCGCCGAACGGCGGATGGTTCGGCTACGCGCCGAACTCGACCACCGATCCGACGATCGGGATGAGCTTCTATGCGATCGGGCTCATCATCACCGGGATCGCCTCGACGGCGGGAGCCGTGAACCTCGCCGTCACGGTCATCAATCTCCGGGCGCCGGGGATGTCGCTGTTCCGCGTGCCCGTGTTCGTGTGGATGGGGCTCGTGGTGCAGCTGCTGCTCGCGTTCTCCCTGCCGATCATCACGGTCGCGCTGTTCCAGCTGCTGTTCGACCGTGAGCTGGGGACGCACTTCTTCGATCCCACGGCGGGGGCGGACCCGATCCTGTGGCAGCACCTCTTCTGGCTCTTCGGACATCCTGAGGTCTACGTGCTGATCCTCCCCGCCTTCGGCATCTTCTCGGAGGTCCTGCCGGTCTTCTCGCGGAAGCCCCTGTTCGGGTACCAGTTCGTGGTGTTCTCCGGGATCGCGATCGGCTTCATCGGGTTCGGCGTGTGGGCTCACCACATGTTCGCGGCTGGGCTGGGGCCGGTGGCCAACACCGCCTTCGGCGTCACGACGGCGATCATCGCGGTGCCCACCGGCGTCAAGATCTTCAACTGGATGGGCACCATCTACGGGGGCGACATCCGCTTCACGTCGTCGATGCTGTTCACGTTGGGCGGGATCATGATGTTCGTGATCGGCGGACTGTCCGGTGTGACGCACGCGATCGTCCCGTCCGACTACCAGCAGACGGACACGTACTACATCGTCGCCCACTTCCACTACGTGATCTTCGGCGGTGGCGTGTTCGCCTTCTTCAGCGCGATGTTCTACTGGTGGCCGAAGGTGTTCGGGCGCCTCCTGAACGAGCGGCTCGGCGTGATCGAGTTCGTCCTGATGACGATCGGGTTCAACCTCACGTTCGGGCCGATGCACATCCTCGGCCTCCAGGGGATGATCCGGCGGACCTACACGTACCCGGAGTCGCTCGGTCTCACGTTCTGGAACCAGGCCGCCACGGTCGGCGCGTTCCTGATCGCCCTCTCGGTCCTGCTGTTCATCGTCAACGTCGTGATCAGCCACGCGAAGGCGAAGCCCTCCGACGTCGCCGATCCCTGGGACGCTCGGACCCTCGAATGGATGACGACCTCGCCGCCGCCCGTCCACAACTTCGACGAGGTGCCCACGGTCCATGCGCGGGACGAGTTCTGGCACCGCAAGTACGTCGAGGACGAGCGGACGGGCCGGCTCGTCCCGGCCCAGGCCGGAGCCGCGAACGGTCACGCCGCCGAGCACGGGGGTCCCGGCATCCACCTGCCCAGCCCGTCGTACTGGCCGCTCGTGGCGGCGCTCGGCATGCCGGTGATCGGCTACGGCGTGCTCTTCTCCTGGTGGCTCGTCGGGGTCGGCTTCCTGGTCGCACTCATCGGGTTCTACGGATGGGCGATGGAGCCCTCGGTGTCGCCGGGGGACGTCTAGCGATGGCCGACGTCGCGATCGCGCACGGCGAGCCACACGGGGCCGACCACCCCGAGACCACCACCGGGCTCCCGCACACGAAGCTCGCGATGTGGATCTTCCTCGCGTCCGAGTGCATGCTGTTCGGCGCCCTGATCACCACGTACGTTCTCTACCGGGGGCGGAGCATGGTGCCTCCGTTCCCTGCCGACGTCTTCGACATCCCGTACACGTCGGTGTCCTCGTTCGTGCTGCTAACGAGCTCGCTGACGATGGTGCTGGCGCTGTCCGCCGCGCAGGACCGCGACACCGGCAGGATGCGTCTGTGGCTGCTCACCACAGCGCTGCTAGGTATGACGTTCGTCGGTGGGCAGGTCTACGAGTTCACCGCGTTCTACAACGAAGAGCTCAAGCTCTCGACGAACCTGTTCGGCACGACCTTCTACGTCCTCACGGGGTTCCACGGGGTCCACGTCACCGTCGGGATCCTGATGCTGCTCTCGCTCGTCGCGTTTTCGTCCGTCAAGCGTCTCCCGGAAGACCCGTCCTTCCCGATCGAGATGGTGGGGCTGTACTGGCATTTCGTCGACATCGTCTGGATCGTGATCTTCACGGTCGTCTACCTGATCCCGACGCCGAGCCCGGGAGGCCCCGGTGGCCCTTGACCGCGATGAGGTCGGGCTGCCGGCCGAGCACGCCGGTCACCCGAGCGCGAAGGAGTACGTCCGGATCGCGGTGATCCTGTTCGTCCTCACCGCTCTGGAGGTCGCCGCGTCCTACACAGGGGTCAGGCCGGCTATCTTGATCCCGACCCTGTGGGGGCTGGCGATCGTCAAGTTCGCGCTCGTCGTGATGTGGTTCATGCACCTGAAGTTCGACGACCGCCGCTACGCGCGCTTCTTCGTGATGGGCCTGGCCGGTGCGTCGGTGCTGTATCTCGTCGTGTTGATCTCGTTCCAGGCGTTCCGCTGATGGCCCTGCCCCCGTTCCACGTGCATCTGGACGTGTTCGCGACGCTCGGCGGGCTGGCCGTCGTGTACTTGCTCGCCGCGAGGCGGCACGAGCAAGCGACGGGCGAGGCGCTCCCGGCCGGACGGCGAACCCGCTTCCTGGGCGGCGTCGCCGTGCTCCTCCTGGGGGCGACGTGGCCGATCCACGATCTCGCCGAGAGCTACCTCTACAGCATGCACATGGTGCAGCACATGTTGTTCACGTTCGTCGCGGCGCCACTGCTGCTCACGGGAACGCCGGCCTGGATGTGGCGCGCGATCTTCCCACCCGGTCCGCTGCGGGCGGTGTGGGCGCTGCTCACTCGCCCGCTCGTGGCCCTGATCGTCGCCAACGGCGTCCTCTTCTTCATCCACTGGCCCGCCGTCGTGTCGCTGTCCGTACGATCCGAGCTCGCGCACTTCTCGCTGCACACATTGCTGCTGGGCTCCGCGATCGTGATGTGGTGGCCGGTGCTCTCGCCGTTGCCCGAGCTCCCGTCGCTCTCGCGACCGGGGCAGCTCCTGTACCTCTTCTTCCAATCCCTCGCGCCGACGATCCCGGCCTCGTTCCTGACGTTCGGGACGGAGCCGCTCTACCCGATCTACGCCACGTTCCCCCGGATCTGGGGCATCGACGCGCTCACCGACCAGCTGATCGCCGGCCTCGTGATGAAGATCGTCGGCGGCGCGATCCTGTGGGTCGTGATCGCGGCGATCTTCTTCCGGTGGGGCCGCGAGGAGACGACCGAGGGCTGGGACGCCCTGAAGTTCCGGAACGTCGAACGGGAGATCCGCGCGGGGATGGGCCGATGAGCGACCGAGGCGAGCGACAGAGCCTGCTCCTGCCGATCCTGATCCCCGTCGGTGGGCTCGCGGCGATCGTCGTCGTACTGTTCACGTTCTCGCGCGTGCTGCTGTCCCTGAAGCCGAACGCCGCGACGGGCGTCGCGCTCGTCGCGGCCGCTGGGATCATGACCGTCGCGGCCTTCGTCTCGTCGCGCCGCAGCGTCACCGGGGCGTCGCTCGGGTCCTTCGTCGGCGCGGCCGCAGGGATCGCGATGGCGGCAGGCGGGATCGCGATCGTGGTGATCGGGCCGCCGGAGGAGGAGATCCCGCCGATCCACGCCGAACTCGCCGCGCCCGAAGGCGCGGTCACGGAGGGCTTCTCGGCGGACGCGCTGGCGTTCCAGCCGGATCGGGAGGTCGAGCTCGAGTTCACGAACGAGGACACGACCGCTCACAACATCTGGATCCTCGACGGACCGGACGATACCGCCGCACCGCTCTTCCAGGGCGACGACGTGCCGGGCCCCGGCGACGCCGTGTACCGGATCCCTCCGCTCGAGCCCGGCGAGTACTTCTTCTTCTGCGAGCTCCATCCCGACACCGCGATGGAGGGCACGGTGACCGTGTCCGAGGGCGCCGGTGGGGTCGTGGTCGTGGCTCAGAACCTCGCGTTCGACACCCAGGAGCTCCGGCTCCCGGCGGAGACGCCGACGACGCTCACCCTGGACAACAAGGACTCCGCGCCGCACAACCTCTCGATCTACGAGGACGACGGGGCTTCGGGTGAGCCGCTGTTCACGTTCGAGCCGTTCACGGGACCGGCGCTAGAGCCGTTCCCGGTAGAGCCGATCCCCGAGGGCGAGTACTACTTCCGCTGTGACGTCCACACGAACATGGAGGGGACGGTCGTGGTGGAGTCGGGTCCACCACCGGAAGAGGGCGGCGAGGCTCCGCCCGGCGAGGGGAGTCCGAGCGCCCCGCCCGAAGGGGGCGGCTGAGGCCGCTGATAGCGTGGCCGCCGTGCCACGCTCGACCGCTCCCATCTTGATCCTCGCGCTCCTCGCGCTGCTCGTATCCTGCACGGGGGACGACTCGGTGTTCGGCGTGGCCGAGCAGGATGCGCCGTTGCCGCGGCTTGCCGGCGAAACCGTCGACGGCGACACCCTGGACGCGGAATCCTACGCGGACGGCAGCGTTCTCGTGATCAACGTGTGGGCCGACTGGTGCGCCCCGTGCCGACGGGAGCAGCCGCAGCTCGTGCGACTGGCGGATCGGTACGAGGATGAGGGCGTGCGCTTCCTCGGGATCAACTACCAGGACGATCGCGACGCGGCCAGGGCATGGATCGAGGAGTTCGGCGTGCCGTATCCGAGCCTGTTCGACCCTTCCGGCCGGTCGGCCGCGGACCTCGGGTTCCCGGCCCTACCGGACACCTACGTCGTGGACCGCGGCGGAACGATCCGGTGGGCCGTGTACGGCGAGACGGACGAGCGTGAGCTGGCCGGCCTGATCGACGACGTGCTCGCCTGACGTTCGTCAGCCGCGGACGAGCGCGTCCGCGCCGACCGCGGCGAAGAGCCCGGCGAGGTAGAGGATCGAGAACGAGAACAAGCGGCGCGTCCGTGCGCCGTCCGCGCTTCGCCACACCAGGAGCGAGCGGTAGACGAACGAGCCCCCGAGCAGCACCGCGGCGCCGGTGTAGATCGGCCCCATGTGCCCGACCGGCACCAGCACCAGCGTCGTCGCGAACAGCACGAGCGAATAGAGGAGGATCTGCCGCCGCGTCTCGTCCTCGCCGCGGATGACCGGCAGCATCGGGACGCCCGCCGCGGCGTAGTCGCCCGAGAACCGCATCGCGAGCGCCCAGAAGTGCGGCGGGGTCCAGACGAAGACGATCGCGAACAGGACGATCGCCGGCCACGCGAGACCCCCGGTGACGGCCGCCCACCCGACGAGCGCCGGCACGGCGCCGGCCGCGCCGCCGATCACGATGTTCTGCGCCGTGGTGCGCTTCAGCCACATCGTGTACACGAAGACGTAGAAGGCGATGGCCGAGAGCGCGAGCACCGCGGCCAGCACGTTCACCGCGACGGCGAGGAAGTAGAAGGCGACCGCGCCCAGGACGAACCCGAACCGGAGCGCGTGTTCGGGGGCGATCGCGTGGGCGGGGAGCGGCCGATGCCGGGTCCGTCGCATGATCGCGTCGATGTCCCGGTCGAGGTACATGTTGATCGCGTTCGCGGAGCCGGCGGCGAGAGCTCCGCCCGCCAGCGTGGCCAGGATCAGCCACGGTGAGGGGAGCCCCTCGGCGGCGAGCAGCATCGCCGGGACCGTCGTGATCAGCAGCAGCAGGATGATGCGCGGCTTCGTGAGCCGGTAGTAGGCGGTCACGGTGTCGCGGAGCGAGGGTCGATCCCCGGTCGTGCGCTCGTCCGAACCAGCATCCGGTTCGGGTGCGGTGGAGGCGTCGCCCGTCCTCGAGGCAGTCGCGAGCGCCACGATCGTGGCCCAGATCAGCACGGACAACGCCACGTGCGCCACGACGGCCCAGGGCTTGAGTCGCGTCCACACGTTGGCCGCGCCCACCAGGATCTGGGCGGCGAAGAGCAGCAAGGCGGTCGTGGAGAGCCGGACGAGGACATCGCGGCGCCCGGGGGCCGTCCGCGCACGGATCGCGGTCCAGAGCACGAGCAGCATCGCGATCGCGGCGAGCGCGCGGTGCAGGAACATCGCGGTGGCCGCGCCGCCGAGCGTCGGCACGAGCCTGCCGTCCATCAGCGGCCAGTCCGTGAACACGAGCTGCGCGTCGCTTGCGCGCACGTACGTGCCGACGAGGAGCAGCGCCCCGACGACCGCCGCGAGCAGGAGCGTCAGCCGCGAGAACGGTCGCGCGTAGCTCCCGACCTCGTTCCGGGCCTCGACGCCAGGGAACGCGGCGCTCGCGACGTACGTCGCGTCGGCGATCAACAGGAGCGCCGCCACGAAGTGCACCGTGACCCACCACGGGTCGAGCTCGGAGGCGACGACGGCCGCACCGATCCCCGCCTGCGCCAGCACGAGCGGGAAGGCGAGGACCGCCGGCCACAGGAGCCGGGGTCGGTCTCTCGCGGTCTTGATCGCGGCCGCGCCGGCGAGCGCCGTCAGCACCGCGACGAGGAACGCCATCGTGCGATGGGAGAACTCGATCAGGGAATGGATCGTCCCCGAGGGGAACAGGCGACCGGGCTCACACGCCGGCCAGGTGGAGCATCCGAGTCCGGAGCCCGTCCCGCGGACGAGGCCGCCGATCGCGAACAGCGCGATCGTCGCGATCGCCGTGACGAGCGCGAGGGACCGGAATCGGGAGTGGGTGAAGACCATCGCGACGCCGGCATGATAGTCGTGGCCCGGTGCGCCCTCGCCCTTGCGATACTGCCGCGGTGACCAGGGATCTCCGATCGAGGGTCGATGCCGTGCTCACGACCTTCCTCGACGAGCGGCTCCGCGCCATGGACCGGCTCGATCCGGCGGCTCGCCCGCCGATCCTGGAGATCGGGCGTCTCCTGTCGGCCGGCGGGAAACGGATCCGGCCCGCGTTCTGCTACTGGGGCTTCCGCGCGGCCGGCGGGGAGGATCGCGGGAACCGCGACGAACCGATCGTGCGTGCCGCGGCGGCGCTCGAGCTCCTGCACACGATGGCCCTCGTCCACGACGATCTGATCGACGGCGCCAAGGAGCGACGCGGGGTCCCCTCGACGGCCGCGTGGTTCACGGAGCGAGCGGAGGAGCTCGAGGCGAAAGGGGAGCCCACCGCGTTCGGCCAGACGATGGCCGTCCTCGTCGGAGATCTGGCAGCCGTGCTCGCGGACCACCTGCTGCTGGAGTCGGGGTTCTCATCGGACGTGTTGGCGGCGGCGCTCGCCGTGTACCACCCGATGCGCGAGGAGATGGCGATCGGCCAATACCTCGCGCTGACGGCCTCGGGCGATGTCACCGTGCCCTCGGACCGGGCCCCTCGCGTCGCCCCCCGCAAGGGCGGCGGGTACACCGGGGAGGGCCCCGTGCGGATCGGCGCCGCCCATGCCGGGGGGACCGACGCCGTGGGGGAGTGCCTGTCGCGGTTCGGGCGCCCGCTCGGCGAGGCCTTCCAGCTCCGGGACGATCTCACCGACGGCGACGCGGCGCCGGGCGTCACCGTCGAGACCGTCAACGGCCGCGTCGCCGCCGCGGAGGCGGCGCTCGATCCGGACGTCCTCGTCGCAGACGTCGTTCCCGTCCTCCGTCGGCTCGCGGACGAGGTGGCGACGTGACCGAAGACCTCGAGATGCTGCGGCGGCTGTTCCGCGACCAACCGACGTGCCGGGTGGCAACGGTGCGACCCCACGGGGGGCCGCACGTCGCCACCCGATGGTTCGTGTGGATGTCGGACGCGCTCTACGTCACGACCCGTGTCGGTGACACGACCTGGGAGGCGCTCCAGCACGACGCTCGAATCTCTCTGCTCATCGATCGCGGCCGCGAGTGGAACGACCTCTCCGGTGTCCGGATAGAAGGCGTCGCCGAGCTCCTGCCGGCGGAGCACCCCGACCTCCGCCAGCCGATGTCCGCCTGGCACGAGAAGTACAGGACGCTGTTCGCGGGCGATGGGTTCGAGCGCTTCACGGCCGCGATCCCGAAGCTCGGGTTCCTCCGGGTCGTCCCCGCCGTCGTGGACGCGTGGGACCACGGCTGAGACCTCCGTGCGATAGGGTGCTTGTGAAAGGTTTCACGAGCGCCCGACGGGGCTCTGAGGGGAGGCGCGCGTGCCCGAGCGGATCGAGACCGACGTCCTGATCGTCGGC